>JARKQP010000401.1 GCA_029974875.1 Mobilitalea sp. | reverse complement strand
ATCACGGTTCTTGTCACGATACTCGGAACAGGGGTTGGTTTAACCATAACCTCCATGCTGTCCTATCCGCTTTCCAGAAAGGACCTTCCCTTTGGGAAAATATTTGCGTTCCTTGTGTTCTTTACCATGCTGTTTAATGGGGGACTGGTACCGACCTATCTGATGTATGTGAAATATCTCCATATTAAGAATACGCTGCTGGCACTGATCGTACCCGGCCTGCTGGTAAACAGCTTCTTCTGTATGATTATGCGTTCCTATTTTATATCCAACATTCCGGATGCGATCATCGAATCGGCCTATATCGACGGAGCCAATGAATTTAAGATTTTTACAAAGATGGTTCTTCCCCTTTCCAAGCCGATTATGGCTACTATCGGACTGTTTTTAGGAGTTAACTATTGGAACGACTGGTACAACGGCTTGATTTACCTGACGGAAACAAAGCTGTTCAGTATCCAGAATGTATTAAACAGAATGATATCGGATGCGCAGTTTTTAGCAAGCAGTAATCTTGGCAGCACGGTGAACGCAGGAGCAATCCAGCTGCCGGCGACTTCTACCAGGATGGCAATTGCGGTTGTGACAATATTGCCGATCTTTGTGGCATACCCCTTTTTCCAGAAGTATTTTATTAAGGGGATTACCATTGGGTCTGTCAAGGGATGAGTAAGTGATGGGAGAAATATGCCGGAATCTGGTACGTGTTGAAAAATGCCTGGTAAGTTCTAATGAAATGCTGATTAAGTGTGACGAAATGCTTGCTGGTGCTGATTAAGTGCAGGAAGTATTCTCAATAAAATAATTTTGTGGTGACCACAGGAAAGGATGTGTAGTATGGCAGGATTTCAAGCATTTGCAGATTATATCATCTGCGAGAAGCCAATTGAAAATGTTGTAGTGAACGGTCAGGCAGTCGGATATGAATTTGAGATAAAATATCCCTCCTACCGGGGAACCTATGTATCATGTATCGAGAAACTGGAAATAGCGGTGGATGGGAGGGAAATTGATCCGAAGGACCTGCGTTTTTGCCTCAACCATAAGGAATTCCTGTTTGCCCAGATCCCGGAGCTGTACAGCGAATACTGGTTTATTCACGACAATGCCGTGATCCGGGTCTTTCAGGAGGACGGCCTGGCAAAGGACAGGGATCACGAGGTCAGTGTACGTATTGTCCACCGGATTCCCTATACCGGCTATTTTGGGGACTATCTGGTGTTGGACAGTGCGAATACGAAGAAATTACAGGTTTTATAGGGAGGAGGAAGCAAACATGGCAGATAAGCAAATTAAATATGCAGTTACACTTTACAGTATGTCCTGTGAGTATTTTACAGGAAAATATAATCTGGAGGAATGCCTGAAAGCGGTAGCGGAAATGGGATATAAGGGCATAGAGCTGGTAGCCGCACAGATGATCCCGGAATATCCGAACCCTTCCAGGGAGTGGATGGATGAGTTTGTAGCCCTGCTGAAGCGCTATCAATTAGAGCCGATCTGCTATAGCGCCTATATTGATATGGGCATAAGGTCCGACAGGGATTTGAATGAAGAGGAGATTTTCCAGTGTACCCTAAATGATATGATGTATGCAAGCTATATGGGCTTTCCCATCGTACGCACCCAGCATGCCATAACACCAAAGCTTTTTGAGCAAATGGTACCCTATGCGAGGAAATTTAACGTCAAGCTTACGATTGAGCTTCACCGCCCCCATACGCCATCGGTTCCGGTATGGCAGGAGTACATGAGGATCATGGATAAGCATGGGACAGAGAATTTGGGAATCGTGCCTGATTTCAGCATCTTCCAGCGTACTCCCCATAAGCTCTATCTGGAGCTTGCAATTAAGCAGGGCGCCAGAAAGCCGGTGCTTGAGGCTGCCTGCCGAATTTTTGAGGAGGGCGCTGAAGCTGAAGCAACAATAGGAAAGCTGGATTCCCTGAGTGAATTTGAAATTGTAACCATAAAAGACATCTATTCCAATTTCTATTCCAACAGTGCCGATGTGGAAGAAATGAGAACGTTACTGAAATATACTCCCTATATTCATGGGAAGTTCTATTATCTTGAGGAAGATCAGGATGACACCTGCGTCCCCTTCCATAAATTATTGCCATTAATCAAGGAGGAAGGTTATTCGGGCTATATTTCCAGTGAGTATGAAGGGCATCATTTTTCAACGGAAGTCAGTTCTGCAGAGCAATTGCACAGGCTGATTAAAATGGAAAACCGGATTTTGTATGGCGTATAATTTGCGGAAGGATCTCTTTCTATTGGTAAAGTGACATAATATCCGGAACGGTTTTGGATAAAGAGGGATGTGCCAGAATACTAGAACATCGGAACATCGAAACAGCGAAACATCAAAACATCGGAACATCAAAGTATCAGAACATCAGACATCAGACATCAAAGAATCAGAACATCAAAACAGGAGGAAGCATCTATGTATGAGAATTCCATCGTAGAGAAAGACATCATCACATTGAAGATAAAGGTGCAGACCGGTGAGGGTTCCCATTTACATGATAACATAGAGCTGCTTTATATCCTGGAAGGAACGCTGAGGCTGACGGTGGAGGATGAGGTTTTTTCCTTGAACCAGGATGACTTTGTCATAATCAATGCGGGTAAACGGCATTCTTACCTGGCCTCTGAGAATATCCTGCTCGGTGTTTTCGCCATATCCTATCCCAGGTTAAGTGATATGCTGAACCTGGACTTCCTGGTATTTTGGTGCAATTCGGCCATCGATAAAAGTGAAGCCTATGAGGATGCCAGGCGGACAATCCGCAAGATCCTGAATCAGTATTTTGGAAACCGGTCCAAGGAAAATATTTATTTGAAGAGCCAGTTTTATTTCCTGCTACATATATTAACCAGCAATTTCCTGCTAAATCCAAAGGATAAACGTTTTGAGACAGGAAAAACCCGGTTTGACGACCGCCTTTATGAAATCCTCCATTATATCCAGATGAACTACAACAAGGATATCAGCCTGGGTGACCTGTCAGAGAAATTATATTTATCCAATGCCTATCTTTCCAAATACATCAAAAAGAGGCTTGGGATCAGCTTTGTAACCTATCTGAACCAGATCCGGCTGCAGCATGCGGTCTCGGATCTGCTCCATAACAATGCGTCCATTATAAGGATAGCGCTGGACAACGGTTTTTCCAATGTAGGAGCCTTCAATAAAGCCTTTAAGGAGGCGTATCAGATGACTCCCTCCTCCTACCAGAAAAAGTTCAAAGCTAAGGAAGGGGCTTTTGATAAGCAAAAAGAGGCCGAGGATTTAATCCAGGACAGGCTGAATGAATATTTTGAGAAACATCCCAATATGGCCTCTGACAGCTATACCGACCAGGAGATATCCGCCGATGCTGCCGTAGCCAGGGA
>JARKQP010000398.1 GCA_029974875.1 Mobilitalea sp. | reverse complement strand
AGAAGGTTGAGGAGTATATCCAGGCCCATATCTGTGAGGAGATCAGCCGGGACGAGCTGGCCGAGCATGTATTCTTGAATCCGGAGTACTTATCGCGTCTGTTCCGGAAGGAAACCGGACTTTCCTTAAAGGAGTATATTACGGATTTAAAGCTTAAGAAGGCTAAGGAAATGCTTTTAACCACGAAGCTTCAGGTGACGGAGGTGGCCTGTCAGGTGGGATATACCAACCTTCCCTACTTTTCTAAAATCTTTAAGGATTATACGGGCGTGACACCCAATGAATTCAGGAGGAGAAAGCAATAGGCTAAAGTATGAAGAGAAATTCTAAGGTCCCAAAAGAGGGCATGGACATAAATATAGAACAGCTGGATCGGAGCTTGCACTTAGTTGGTGAATATACCATAAAGGTCATTGTCTGATGGGCTGTTTTTATACGATTTGTCACAAAAACGATAATGGAGATCATAAAACTATAAGAAATTCTACCGGAGGAGTGTTATTATTTCCATAACATGTGAAGGAGATAACACATGAATTATGCAGAGACCATTGCATAAATAACTGGATATAAAAGGAGGAGAATATTTATGAAATCTGTTATGAAAAAAGCTCTATGCGGACTGATTGCAGCAGCGATGATATTTTCTATGACTGCCTGCGGCGCCGGCAAAAAGACGGATACGACTTCTGGGGATACGGACACCACTCCTGCGGCAGGGGAAGAAGGCACCCCCGCAGAGCAGGCAACAAGCACACCGGCACCGGAGGAGGATTTATCCGCCCAGGATCCGGTTACCTTAGAGATATACGCTGTTACCTTCCAAAGTGCGGAGCCGGCAAGTACGGACAGCATAGAAAAGGCCTTGAACGAATATCTTCAGCCGTTGATTAATACTTCGGTCCACTTAAACATCATTCCCTATGCATCCTATGCCCAGCAGCTTACACTGCTTCTGTCCGGTTCTGAGCAGGCTGACCTGATCATGGGAACAGCGCCGATCATTGCCAATTATGTGGCGGCAGGCGGCGTAGTGTCACTGGATGAAGCAGTGGAACAATACGGAGCAGGTATTAAAGCGGCACTGGGTGACGAGGTACTGAATGCCTCTAAGATCAGTGATACGTTATATGCAGTTCCTACGAACCGGGATTTTGCATCGGCGTACGGTTTTATGTATAACAAGAATCTCAATGACAAATACAGCCTCGGACTTGAGAATGTAAAGGATTTTGCAGGTCTGGACGCAGCTTTTGCGAAGCTTCATTCCCAGGCTCCCGATATCACCTGCCTACAGTGCAATTCGACGAGCGGAACCTTTGTTAACTGGGATTGGGATTCTCTCGGCAGCCAATTCGGTGTCCTGATGAACCGTGGTGCCGACCTTACAGTACAAAATCTGTTTGCTACGGATGAATATAAACAGATTGTTGATCAGATGAGGACCTGGTATCAGGCGGGATATGTAAATAAAGACGCTTTAACCAATACGATACCTGCCAATGATCTGATGCAGCAGGAAAAAGCATTGGGATACATTGTAAATTATAATCCGGCAGTTGATTATTTCTCAGCTTCCTATAAAACCCCAATGGGAATGTCCATCCTGGTTGAACCCTTCTCCAGCTCCACAAGCTATCTGGGAGCCAGCTGGATGGTTGGCCGCAACACGGTGGATGTTAACCGGGCGATACAGTTCCTGAACCTAATGTATTCCGATAAGACAGTATTTAACCATATC
>JARKQP010000377.1 GCA_029974875.1 Mobilitalea sp. | reverse complement strand
TACCACCATTATTCTGTTCACATAGATGGCATCCGACTTTGAGTTATTTCCTCCATATGCCGCTTCTTCAAACTTCATTGACACATATAATATTCCTGTCCATATCGGCAAGCCTTATAACAACATTGTACCGCGGTTTTTGTATCATCTTTGGGAGGGTCAACGTAATATCAAACTTCCGGATCATATTTTAAAAGCTTACATGCATTTCTATAAAAAATCTTATCCTTATCTTCATCCGAAATCGTCAGCGCCTGGATGGTTTCAATGGCAAATCTCATCTGCATGGGACCTTGAAGCGGCGTATCCGTACCAAAAACAATATGATCTGTTCCGGCAAGCTCCACCATTTTTTCCATTACACCCGGATATACATACATAAGATAATGGGCTGTATCAAAATATACATTCCCCGGCTGCATTGCAGCTGCCTTCTCCAATCCGCCCAGGTTTGGGAAGTATGGATAGTTGGCGTTTTGAAAGATTCCGGCCATATGGGCAAGGACAAAATTAGTCCCGGGGTGCCGGGCTGCAAACTCTGTAATTTTCACCGGATCCGCAAATCCTGTCCCGGGCATGCAAGAAACGTGAAACAGCATCAAGTCAACCTGGTCAGCTATTCTATCCAGAAATCTCAGTACTTCCCCTGACCCCATATCGTATCCGTGATAGTCAGGATGTACTTTGACTCCTTTAAATTTTGTGTTATTTTCCAGCAGAAGCAGATCCTTTTCTGATTCAGGAAAAACCGGATTTACCACAACATACCCAAGGAGCTTGCTGCTGGCCTTCAAGGCCCGGTCCAATTCTTCATTGCCTTCCATTACATCATACATCAATGACCTTGACGAAGAAACACACAACAGGTCTACCCCCGATTTATGGCAATACTCCTCCAGCTTGCGGGAATCCGCCGCCCAATTGGGTGAAAGATTAATGTTTCCCAGATGGCCATGAATGTCAATAACCATATCATACCTCCACAATGTTTAACTGCCTTCTGTATGAAGAAAGCTCCTCCGCCGCCCCATTTCTGATAATAATTCCATCCTCCCATCGAAATCCCATATTCTTTTCCGATAAGAAAATATCGGCCATAAAGGTCATGTCTTCTTCCAGGACAAACTGGGAGGAGGTCTCAACAAAGGGATATTCGCATTCCATCTGTCCACAGCCATGGGCAGGTCCATAGAGAATGGCATGGCCGTATCCCTGTTCTTTTATAAAGCCATGAACCTTTTCAGCTACCTCTGAAGCCCTTACTCCTGCCCGCATATGCTCAATAGTCATCTGTTCCGCCTCCAGCCCCGTCTTCATGAAAGCTTTAATCTCCTCAGGGCATTTCCCCAGCACTACAGGACGCCCGATACTGGCGCTGTAGCCATCCACTTTGGCGCCGATGCTAAAATGTATGATCTCCCCTTTTTGAACCTTCCTGTGAGTAGGCCTGCTTATGGCTTGAACGGAATTAGGTCCGCTGCAGCACCATACAGGATAGCCGGTGGTTTCCGCTCCGGATGCCAGCATTGCTTCAAT
>JARKQP010000343.1 GCA_029974875.1 Mobilitalea sp. | reverse complement strand
AAAATCCGGCATATCCATTTTTACAATGGAAGATATAGATATGCTAGGCATGAAGGACGTTATGAAAAGAGCCATGGACATAGTTGAAAATGGAACGGAGGGCTTCCATCTAAGCTTTGACATTGATGCCATCACACCGACGGAAGCGCCGGGAGTGGGAACCCCCGTAAAGGGCGGCCTCACATACAGGGAAGCACATCTTGCTGCCGAAATGATAGCTGCAAGCAAAAAGCTCTGTTCAATGGAGTTTGTGGAATTGAACCCCATACTGGATCATGCCAATGTGACAGGAGAGCTTGCAGTATCATTGATCTCTTCCGTTCTCGGCAAACGCATATACAGGATTTAATGCGACTTGGGAAAACCCCAGTCGCATTTCCAATGCAGTGTAAGCTGCGCCCTATAAAGAAAGCTTATTCCTCCTTCAAACAGGCAGCAATTATATCCTCCAGCCTTCCCTCTGCAAGCCCTATATTGGTATCCGCTGCACCGTAATATATTTTTACCGTTCCATCATCTTCAAGGAGGGCATTGCATGTGAATACAACATTCATCACCCTGCCCTTCATTTCATAATCATGTTCCGGCCAAAGCAGAAAATCCTTTGTATAACCGATAACTTTGGAAGGATCATCACGATCAAGAATGCAGGCCTTAAGCCTGTAAATAAAGCCATTGCAGGTCTGTGAAACCGTATGGTAGATTTCCAGCCAGCCTTTATCGGTCTTTATGGGAACTGCACCTGCACCCATTTTAAATCCGTCGAGAAACGGCTTGCCCTTATAGGTTAAAGGTTTACTTTTGCCCCAGAAAACCAAATCCGGTGAGTAGCTTACCCACATATAGCAAGGGTCCAGCTCATTGCCAAAAGGCCTGTCAAACCTTACATACAGATTATCTATCCTTTCGGGAAACAAGCACCCGTTCCTGTTTCCAAACTCACTGGCTATTGCAACCCTCTCAAAGCTATGAAAATCCTTAGTTTTGACGATGCCCACCCTCACATTGTTCTGCGACAGGTCGCTTGCATACAGGATGATATATTCATCTTCAATCTTTGTAATTCTGGGGTCGTAGGTGCAGGTTTCAGGATGGGCAGGGTCCGGTGCAGGCCAATTTACAGGTTCTTTATCGGGTACAAAGCTGTAGCCGTCCTTACTTCTTGCAATCCAAAGCCTGTGAATATCGTCCAAAGTTGTAACATCCATCATTAATATATATTCCCCGTTATGCTTTATCGCACCGGGATTAAATGTGTAGAGCACCTCCCGGGGCATATCCTTCGGGGTTATAATAGGATTATCCCGGTACTTTTGCAGTATTCTTTTTCTCATAAATCTTTTCTCCTTTTGGGTATTATAATCCTAGCTCACTTAATAAAAATCAATCGTGTCCCACCAAGCCATCAACTGCATTATCTTGCGTACTCAACCTTTTACAGCCCCTTCCGTCAGTCCCGAGATAATCACCCTCTGGCAGCCGAAATATACAAGCAGCGTAGGGGTCAATGTAAATAAAATAGCCGCCGACATTGTCGTCCACTCCGTCCCCCTCAGCAGTTGGAAGGTTTGAAGCGCTGTGGAAACCGTCCTCAAATCCCCGGACGGCATGTAGATATACGGTATGAAAATATCATTGTAAATAGCAATGGCCTTAATGATTGACATCGTTACAATGGCAGGTACCATCTGCGGTACCATGATTGACCGGAATATCCTGCAGTAGGATGCACCATCCATCATTCCGCTTTCATCCAGCTCTCTGGGAATTTTCCTGAAATATTGCAGGAAAAAATATATTTGAATAATATCGGTGGCAATATAAAGTAAAATCCCTGCATATATCTTGTTATATAAATTCAGGGCGTTTATTATCTGAAACGTGGCAACCTGGGTAGTGATATTGGGAATAATGGCGGTTGCAATAAAAGCGCTCATAATAACCTTTTTGAATCTGAATTCGAACCTGTTCAATACATAGGATACCATGAGCCCCATCATAATACTTAAAGACACAGAGAAAACAATCAATATGA
>JARKQP010000639.1 GCA_029974875.1 Mobilitalea sp. | reverse complement strand
AGATACAGCCCTGCATCCTCCGAATAAAGCAGCTGGAGCCTCTTATGGATATTGGACAGTCCGATGCTGGAATAGCGGGAATCCTCCGCAATCAAGCCGGTCTGCCAAATCAGGTTCTTTACCCTAACCATCTCCTCTTCCTCCATCCCGGTTCCGTTATCCTGGATCCACAGGATTAACCGGTCTCCTTCCCGGAATGCCCTTAGCTGTATGATCCATGGGACATCCTTTCCTGCCATCCCATGCTCAATCGCATTTTCTATAATCGGCTGTAGCATGAATTTTAACACTGTCGCCTCTTCTAAGCCCTCGTCAATATCTAACTCCAAGGCAATCTTATTTTCAAACCGTATTTCCTGTATTTGTATGTACTGCTTGATATGCCCGATTTCTACGGACAGCTTCTCTTCGTCCTTTTCATACTCGATGCTGTAACGCAACATATCCCCAAGGGATTTTGACATGATGGCGATTTTCCGGTTTTTTTCAATCTCGGCAAGACAATTAATATTTTCCAGGGTATTAAAGATAAAATGGGCATTAATCTGGCTCATCAGGTTTTTTAGCCTCGACTTTAAAAACTCGATCTGCCCCACATATTTCTCCTGGATGAGCTCATTAATTTCTCCTATCATGGTTTCATAGCCCCGGTACAATATCCCTATCTCGTCCTCCCGCTCCTTCTGTGTGTTTTCAAAGGTTATGTCCGTACCCTTGGTATGGTTCATGATCTGTGCCAGCTTTTCCAGCGGCTTTATAAAAATCCTCTCGGAGACCACCAGGAGTATCAATACGAATACCAGGATCACT
The DNA here is from genome assembly GCA_029974875.1 of Mobilitalea sp. The sequence goes on along the minus strand of JARKQP010000639.1, from coordinate 994 downwards.
GCGATCATGCCGATCAAATACCGGGTATTCTTTTGGTAAAGCTCATCCAATGGTCCAAAGGAAATCTTCGATACAATCTTCCATCGGTTCACATCCAGGCTTCCATAAATATAAGCATCCTCATTTTTACCCCGGATAATTACCCCGCTTTCCTTCTCCAGGATCTGGTCCTTCTCCTTTTGGGTGAGGTTCTGCTCCGCTCCTCCATAAATAGCTGTCCCACCCTGATCCAGAATGAATCCCTTTCCCCAGGACGGCTTATTCTCAAATATTTTATTATTGCAGACTACGGCAAGAACGCTTCCATTTTTTCCTTTGACGTCCGTGAAATATCTGGCGAATATGACCTTTTCCTGATTCCTATAGGGGGGCTGGTACATGACCACGACCTGAAGCTCCTCCTTATTCACCAGCCTGTTATACCACTCTGAAGCCTTATAATTTTCCTCCAGCCAAAACTCCCTGTTTTTAACAACGGAATAGGTATACTGGCTTTCATTAAACAGATAAACGCCTTCCGCATACTCATTATTTGCAATCAGGTTGCTGCAGACATACTCAAATTCCCGGTAGCTCGACAGCCTTTCATAAGGAGTAGGATCCTTTTTCTTCCCCTCCTGCTCACAGATCGACAGGATGCAGCTTTCATTATCATATTTGCTGAAAATTAAGGAGGTCAGAAGGTTATTCTGGCTTTCCAAATTGGTATTGATTCTGGTAGTGATTGATTTCATCTCATTATTGCTTACCTGGGCAAGCTGTGACTGGTAAAATCTCGAATTACTGTTTAAAGTAAAGACAAAGATAATCAAGACAGGCACTATAGAAACCAACAATAAACAGGCCAGGAACTTAAATTTTATGCTTTTATAAAATTTCATTAGGAAGCTTCACCTCATATCTCATGAATTTTAGCCTGCACTCAGCCCTTCACGGCTCCTACCGTTAATCCTCCCACGAAATACCTTTGTAAGAACATATAAACCATCAGCAT
>JARKQP010000319.1 GCA_029974875.1 Mobilitalea sp. | reverse complement strand
CCTGATCACTTTTTATTTTCCAGGAAAAAAAGGGTGTCTCATCTATGCCCAGGGCCTCCTCTAAATGCATCGTCCTCAGATCATATAATCTCATAATTATTCCCTTCCTCCGATTTGATCCTCTTTTATGCTTTTTCTCATATCATAATGTAGATTGTAAAGGGTGGGCATTGACCACCCAAGTAAAAAAAATCAGTTCTTTTTTGGTTAATTTGACTATTATATCATCGTGATGGTCAATGCATCTGCAATGCTTCTCCAGCATTCAAAGCGCATTCATATTCTCCTCCAGTTGTTGTTTCGTACTCCGAACCATCCGGCATAATAACCCTTGTGGGTATTCCATTTGGCACTTCCGTATGCAGGTGGAATATTTTCTCTCCACCACTTTTTTCAATCCTCCAGTCGGAAATAATAGTACCAACGATACTGTCATACTCTGCTCTCGCATAGGTAAAGGTTCCTCCCGGGACTGGCCTTATCTCGATTTCTGAAAAGCCAGGCTTTGCAGGCCTTATTCCTGCACAGTAGGCGAAAAGCCAGGCTGCGACTGCACCAGGAGCGAAATGGTTTAAGGATGCGCTTGGAACTCCCTCCTCAGAAATACCGAACCAATTTTCCCAGATGGTTGTAGCACCCTTAGCCACTTCATAGAGCCAACCTGGGCACTTTTCGTTCTCCAACATTTTATAGGCAGTTTCTGAATAACCACATTCCGTCAGCACAGGCAGTATCTGATAGGTTGTCAAAAAACCTGTACCAATCTTATAATCATTCTCAATACACATCTGGTTTAATCGTTTTGCAGCCTCCGCCACCTCATCAGCTTCCACCAACCCCATATAGATAGGCCGGATGTATTTACATTGCCGGCTGGCGTCAATTTTACCATCTTTGATAAATTCTATACGGTAGGATGCTTTAATCTTTTTGGCAAGTGCTGTATATTCCAGGGTATCCTCTTCCCTCCCCAGCAGCTTCGCCATCTCTGCTAATTGCTTTGTAGTATGGAAAAACCATGCCGTTGCTACCTCCGCATCGGGACAATATTTGGCCTTAAGGCTTCCAAGCAGGTTAGAATCCCCTGGCTCCAGCCATTCTCCGTAGTTGAAGCCGGTATCTACCACATACTGATGATAAGCGCTCGGTTTTAGCATATTGAAAGGATGTTTTTTCTTCGCACGCCTTCTCGTAAATTCCACATATCTTTTTGCAGCCTCATATGCTCTTGTAACAAGCTCCAGATCACCGTAAAATCGATACTGTTCCATCGGTATGTTTGCTATGGCATCGGACCAGCCCGCACAATTCATTCCGCCACCCACCATCGGTACCCTTGGTATAATGACAGGAAGACCACCATCCTCTTCCTGGGAACTGATAAAATCATTCATCCATTTTCCCAAAAACCTTCGGGTATCAGACAAATAATTGGCAGTCTCCATGAAAATGCTCATATCTCCGGTCCAGCCAAGGCGCTCCCGCTGGGGGCAATCGGTGGGGATATCCACCATGTTTGACTTCTCGCTCCAGATGACATTCTGCAGCAGCTTGTTTACCAGCGGATTTGAACACTCGAATTTGCCCTTGAAGGCAAGATCCGAATACACAGCAATGGATACAAAGTTTTCAGGCCTTACTTCCTCTGGCCAGTTCTCCAGCTTTACATACTGGTATCCGCTAACCAAAAACATTGATTTATAGGTTTGCGTCCCTTCCTTCAGGGTATAATGCAGCACCTGCCCCAGGACATAAAATCCCGGCCTGTCTCCCGGCATACCCATGTTTTTAATCGTAAAATTCCCCTTTTCATCCAGTGCCTCTCCCATCAGAAGGCTCACCTGGGTTCCTGCCCTTCCGGTCACCGTAAACTCCACATGCCCAGCCAGGTTCTGTCCAAAATCCAGTACTGTGCTTCCGTCAGGAGTGCGCAGCACCTTGGGTGTAAACCTCTCCTGCTCCAGCAGCTTTTCTCCCTCCTGCGGAATAACGTTTCCTTCATAGATCGCTTTCAAGCAGCCATGCCAGCCATCATCCCTGTAACCGGGAGCATTCCAACCGGTCAGTTCATTTCTCATGTCCACCCATTCTGCAATCTTGATGTCATTGTAAGAGATCGCACCGGACTGGGTTGCTTTCCAATTCTTATCCGTATAAATCGTCTCCTCACCTGTTGCATATTGGATAATAATTGTGCAGGCAAACTTCGTCTTTTCTCCAAATAGGTTCCTCTTATTAAATGGCCCGAGGCTCCCACGGTACCAGCCATCACCTAAGATGGCACCGACAACATTCTCTCCTTCTGTGGCATGCTCTGTCACGTCATATTCCTGATATTGCAGTCGTTTGTGGTAGTTCGTGAAGCCTGGCAATAACAACTGCCGATCCAATTCTTTTCCATTAAAATAGCCTTTATATACGCCAAGGGCAGTCATATAAATTCTAACTGAGAGAAAATCCTTCTTCACTTGAAAGCTTTTCCGTAGATAGGATGCCGGTTGTTGCTCCTTTATCTTAAATTTCTGTATCTCTGGTTCAATAAAATGAAATTTCATTCTGTATTACCTCCCTATGAAAGCATCTCTTTCTAAGCCATGCCATGCTTTCCCTAGGCTCCTCTTATCTGCCCTTCTAGCACATTTTTTATTAATTCCTTGATCTTGATTCGATTATATTATAAAATTTTTCTGATTTTCAGCCCATAACTCAACATAAATAGCTCTTTTTTTAACATCTTAAATTCTTCTCAGTTTACAGCAATTTGCTTTGATGATATAGTAGATTTATGGAGGATATATTCTATGAAAATCACATTAAATAAATCATTTCATATTCCTGAGGCTATTTTAAGTACAGAGACCGCTGCAAAAAAATATCACCTGGCTCATCCTGAACTGCAATTGGATGTCCCCAGTGAAAAAGAGCTTCCTATGGATTATATTGAAATTATCATCAAAGCTATTATGCCCGATAATACCATTCCTTTGGATTACCAAAGGCTGCACGACTATTCCATCACGAACTATATGGATGACGGACAGTTGAACGACCACAATACGAATATCTACGCATCGATTCATCCTAACTACGGCGCAGCCAACATACACAGTCACAGCTATTATGAGGTTTTCTTTGTTATGTATGGCAGCTGCACGAACTACTGCGACAACCAAATTTTATCTCTGACAGAAGGTGATATGCTGATTATGGCTCCCGGCACGAAGCATGCCATTTCCAGCTTTAGTGATGACTGCAGGGGCATTAATATCGCTTTGCGCGCTTTGGCCTTTGAAGATGCCTTTTTTCAAAAATACCAACAAAATGACATTATCTCTTCCTTCTTTTATAATGTGTTAAACAACTATAAAACCAATACCTTTATCCTTTTTCATACGGGCAATGATCACAAAATAAAAAGTAATATTATTAACATTTTGGAGGAACAGTCCCATTATCACAGGTATGGCGAAGAATTAAAGCTCTCCTACAATTCCATTATCTTCATGTTGCTGATCGACCGCTATGAAGGGACTGCAGAGATTTTCCATTTTGAGATAGAGAAAAATCATGATATTACCCTGATCCTACGTTACATGCAACAGAACTACAAAACTCTTAATTTAAAGGATTTAGCCACCTTCTTCGGCTACAGCTATGTGCATATGTCACGGATCATCAAGCAATACACGGGAAAAAGCTTTCAAAAAAACCTCCAGCAGATTCGCATGCTGGAGGCCATAAAATATATGAAGGAAGGTTGTTATTCACTGGAGGAAATCTCTATCATGGTCGGCTATTCCTCCAGCTATAATTTCAGAGAAATATTTAAGCAGGAATTTGGTATTCTGCCCCACGAATATAAGAAGAAGCTTCAGTAAAGGATCATTAAATCTCTAGCTGACAGATGCACATGCCTACGGCATATACCACACTTCTTGCATCAAAGTATCTCTGGAATTTCCGCCAACATAGATGCGGAACAGACCAGCATCTACCCGCTTTTTACCATATCTGTCGATATATTCCATGCTCTCCAGTGGAAAATCAAAGCTCACTTTCTGCCCAGCCCCCGCAGCCAGCGCAATTTTTTGAAATCCCTTTAACTCTTTAACCGGTCTGGTGCGATCTGCTACAACATCCTGCAAATATACCTGCACGACTTCGTCTCCTGCACTCTTGCCTGTATTCTCCACCTTCACTTCAATATGAAAGCCTTCTACATCCACTACTGCTTTTAAATCGCTGTACGTAAAAGCCGTGTAGGACAATCCGTAACCAAACGGATATAGTGGCTCTGTTGGAACGTCAATATACTTGCTGGTAAACTTCGACTTTCCTGCTGGCCTGCCTGTGTTCATATGGTTATAATAAATTGGACACTGACCAGTCGCCGCCGGAAATGTCGCCGTAAGCCGTGCGGATGGATTAACCTGTCCGTATAGAATACTAACAATTGCACTTCCTGCCTGGGTGCCCGGATGCCAGCACTCCAATATGGCATCTGCTATTTTTTCTTCTTCCGCCAATGCTAGTGGTCTGCCATTAAACAAAAGTACGACAATTGGTTTCCCCTGTACCTTTGCCAACCGTAGAAGCTCTTTGTCTTCCGGATGGATGGACAAGTCTCCCCGGCTCGCCGCTTCGCCGCTCTCTGCCATATCTTCGCCGATGGCAAGCAAAATCACATCGCTGCCCGCACAGGCTTCAAAAACCGCCGTCTCTTCCACCTTGCCCTCTGAGTCCAATCCGCTCGTATAGGTAAAATCGCATTCCGCTTGCTTGAGTGCCGCTGTCACACTGACACAGTGCTCTCCCGCTGCGCCATTCGCCCATGCGCCAATCATCTGCGCCCCCTCGTCTGCAAGCCTTCCGATGACCGCAAGCTTCTGTTCTTTTACAAGTGGCAATATGTCTTCTTCATTTTTCAAAAGCACGATGGACTTCTCCGCTGCCTCCTTCGCCAGCATTTGGTATTCCGGCTTTAGAAGCGTATTTTTCATCCTTTCACCATCTGTCTTGATGGGCTGTTCCATAAGACCAATGGCAAACTTTAAGCGTAGGACATTTCTCACAGCACGGTTAATTTCGTCTTCTTCCAATTCACCATTTTCC
>JARKQP010000314.1 GCA_029974875.1 Mobilitalea sp. | reverse complement strand
AAGACCAAACATTAAGCTTGGTATCTGCGGTGAGCACGGTGGAGATCCTTCAACCGTTGAATTCTGCCATAAGATAGGCTTGAACTATGTATCCTGTTCACCTTTCCGTGTGCCGATTGCAAGACTTGCAGCAGCTCAGGCAGTGTTAAACAATAAATAGTAATAAAAAAACAGAAAAGCAGCCCTCTTAGGGCTGCTTTTCATTATGTGATTTAGAATTACGCAGATTATCAAAAGTTTATGGAGGAGAAAATGTAGATGGTATTACTCATGGTAGATACAATAAGTCTGTTAGTTTCTAGGTGAATGTAGGGTATTTATATAAAAGGAAGCTTCTTTAGCTAATATATACTAAATCATTCTATAAATTAAAAATAAAAAAGTGAAAAATGATGAAATGTCAGATAATACTTGAAAAATCAGAAAGATAATGTATAATTATTGTTATAGTAAATATTCCTATTGTTATTTTAAGAGGCAAATAAAAGGAGGAAACATTATGAAAGAAGACGATCTCAAAAAATTATCAGATGAATTTAATAACGAAGATATTGATTATTCCATGTCTGATGAAGGGGCATGTTCGGCAGAATTTTCCGGTGGCTGTATCCAGTGTGAGGAACAGTCATAAACAATTAAGTATGATTTCTTATACTTAGGTAAAGGAGAATAAAAGTGAAATGATACCGTTTCTGACCAAGGATGAATTCAAGACCAGTGTGAATAAGAAAATTATAACAGATATCAGAATATTAGAAAAAAACCCAATATCCAGAATTGATTAGAAGCAGCCGTTTTATGGCTGCTTCTTTGATATTTGGTAGGTTCATATAATAGTGGACAAGACGGACGACTTTATTTTTAAGCCAAGATTTTCCGGGAGCAGGAATTATGAATTTGCAGGAGGCCAAAGCTCTTGATACAATGAATATTTTATGATACTTTTAGTTAGGATCAAATTGGGGGTTAATAAACAAATAGAAGTCGCCATAAATGACGACTTCTCGGTTACAAAATTATTAGGATTACTCCTACGTTTACAACATCATATTAGCATGCGCTAGTTGATTTGTCAACGATTTTGTAATCATGATATATATATGCTAATGAGAATCATATTATACCGGTGTTAGCTAATTTGTTTGTAATGTCATTTAGTACGGATGGCTTTACATCACCTATTTTTTCAAAGTGTACGCGAGAGAGACTTACCTGGGCAATGCGTGTAATATTTGCCCACCGTGGCATGGGAGGGAAACCATATACTTTATCGACGTGAACATTATATTCCATATTTTTCGGTTGTTGTGATGAAAGTGGTATTACGATTAAGGAATCTTTTAAGTTCTTTAATATGATTGCTGGGTGTCTACCACCGAATTCGGTACCAATATTGAATCCGAAATCAACCCAGACCACTGATTTTCGAATCAGTACAATAGAACGCATTATGAGCTCAACATCTTGATAGGGTACAGTAGGCTTTTTCACTGAGATAACATAATGAGCGTTTGTAGATTCAAATTGATAATGTTTATTAATGATAAACTGCTTTTGTGGTGTAAGCCATTGATATGAGGATTTTTTGATTATATTTGGAAGTGCAGAATAAGGGATGTGAAAGCATTTTTCTTCTATGACTAATTTTGTTTTTAGAGTGGCCCACTTATAGTATTCATTCACTAATTTAAGGCCTTCAAGATCTGTAAGACCGGTGGATGTAAAATGTTTGCGTAAAGTGGAAACAGCTTCGTCAAATGATTGATTTACATCCTGAGGGCTGACGGGTGGTTTCATTAAAATAGGGGTCTCCTTTGTAAATTGATGCTTAAATTTTATCAGACAGAGCAAAGGATTACAAGAAGGGATGACAATAATTGGAATAAATGTGCGGTTTTTGTTATGGTTATTAGCTAAATTGCCTAATAAAATTGATTGATTAACCATATCTAAATAATTAAATTCAATATGGAAATAGAGATAACAATAGTAGATTTAAAGATACTGTGTTATACTAGTTTTATGATAAGCAGGGGTGATAATCGGGATAAAAGCTTGAAGATATCAAGGCAGGTAGCCGGTGTTATGTAAGAAATACCTAAGCATAAAAAGAGTTCCATATCAATTATAAAGGTATTGAATATGGGAGTTTTTATACAGTTGGTAAAATGGAGCTCTGATCGCCAAATTGATGTAAATCTATAACAATGGACGGAGAGGTGAAAAGGTTGGGCGTAGAACAAAATTCTTTTCTGTTAAAAGGAGACATTTGTTACAGCAAGAGCAAAGAGGAAATTATAACGAAGGAAAACCATTATCTGGTATGCGAAGATGGAAAATCACAAGGAATATTTCCTGAAATACCGCAAAAGTATATAAACCTACCATTGCATAATTATGAAGGCTGCTTAATCCTTCCAGGTATGGTGGATCTTCATATACACGCTCCACAGTTTGCATTCCGGGGTATGGGGATGGATATGGAATTGTTGGATTGGCTGAACACATATGCTTTTCAGGAGGAAGCTAAGTATGGGGAGCATTCCTATGCAGAGAAAGCATATAGTATATTCGCTAAGGAAATAAAGCATAGTGCAACGACCAGGGCATGCGTATTTGCCAGTATCCATGTAGATGGCACGGAAATCCTCATGGAGCTGTTAGAAAAAACCGGGGTTATTGCATATGTCGGAAAGGTGAATATGGATCGGAATGCGCCTGAATGTTTATGTGAGACAAGTGCAGAAAAATCTATAGAAGACACCAGGAAGTGGCTGGAACAGACAAAAAACCGGTTTGATCATATTAAACCAATTCTTACCCCACGATTCATACCAAGCTGTACAGACCAGCTGATGCAAGGCCTTCATGACATCCAAGAAGAATACCGGTTGCCGGTACAATCTCATTTGTCGGAAAATTTAAGTGAGGTCAGCTGGGTGAAGGAGCTTTGTCCTTGGTCAAGCTCCTACGGGGCTGCTTACAATCGCTACAAGATGTTCGGAGGTGAACAGTGTCCGACAGTGATGGCGCATTGTGTATACAATAACGAGGAAGAAATACAATTAATGAAAAAACAGGGAGTATTTATTGCCCATTGTCCGCAGTCGAATATGAATCTGTCTTCCGGAATTGCACCAATCCGAAAGTACCTGGAAGCCGGCATGCATATTGGCCTTGGCAGTGACATTGCCGGTGGAAGCAGTATTTCTATTTTCAGGGCGATGACAGACGCGATTCAGGTGTCAAAGCTGTTCTGGAGAATTTGTGACGGAAATTTAGCTCCGCTTAAGCTGGAAGAAGCATTCTATATGGGGACGAGGGGCGGGGGTGCTTTTTTTGGAAAAGTTGGCAGTTTTGAACAGGGATATGAATTTGATGCAATCATACTGGATGACAAAATGCTTCCACATCCCCAAAGCTTGACTTTAAAAAACAGGCTGGAGAGAATCATATATTTGTCAGATGAAAGACAAATCATAGGAAAATATGTAGCAGGCCAATGTATTAAATAACATTAATAAGTACTATTAATATTATTTATTTGTTTGAGCCATAAGCTGAAATGTGCTATAATAGAAAAGTAAAATGAATGGGATTTTGGAAGAAATGTAAAACTTCTTCATCAGATCATGAACAAGTCATATGTTCATGATCTTGTTGCTTCAATGGGAAATTGCAGGCAAGCTTGGATTTCCTCATTTCACTTTTATTATCATAAGGAGGTCGCTGATATGTCAGTCGGTCAAAGTGTTCCGCGTGTAGATGCGTTGGACAAAGTAATCGGGAGGGCCAAATATACCGATGATCTTTGTGAGAAGAATGCATACATTGCGAAGATTTTACATTCGACAATTGCAAATGGTATCGTGAAATCAATCGATGCCTCTGAAGCTGTGAAAATACCCGGGGTGGTTAAAGTGGTCACCTGCTTTGATGTACCCAAGTACTATTTTCCTACGGCAGGACACCCCTGGTCCACGGATCCTGTCCACCAGGATGTGGCGGACAGACTCTTGCTTACGGACAGAATACGCTATTACGGAGATGAGATAGCGGCAGTCATTGCAGAGACAGAGATAACTGCAAAACAGGCTCTGGAGGTAATAAAAGTAGAATACGAGGAATACCCCTTTGTTCTGGATGTGCAGGAGGCAATGAAGCCGGAAGCGTCCCAGCTGCATGAAGCCTATCCGGGTAATATTCTGGCTCATTCTTCTGTCCGCAAGGGTAATTATGAAGAGGCGGTCAAGGAGCCGGGATTGATTAAATTCGAGGACTGGTATGAAACATCCACTGTACAGCATTGCCACATAGAGAATCATATCTGCTATGCCAGTAAGGAAGGTAACCGCATTACGGTCGTATCCTCGACACAGATTCCTCATATTATCCGCCGCATCGTCGGTCAGGCATTGGGAATTCCCTGGGGGGATGTCCGGATCATTAAGCCGTATATCGGCGGCGGTTTCGGCAATAAGCAGGATTCTCTGTATGAACCCCTTTGTGCATACCTGACGACACAGGTGGGAGGGCGCACGGTAAAGCTGGATGCAACCCGGGAGGAGACCTTTGTAAGCAACCGTGTACGCCATGCGATCCGCAGCCATGTTATCAGCTGGGTTCGTCCTGATGGCTCCTTTGCGGCACGGAAGCTGGAGTGCTTCTCGAATCAGGGTGCTTATGCCTCCCATGGACATGGTATCGTGGCAAAGGGAATGAACTCCTTTCCCCAGCTGTATCCCTGTGACAATATAGAATGTGATTCCTATACAGTATTTACGAACCGGCCCGTTGCGGGTGCGATGCGGGGCTATGGCATTCCTCAGGCTATGTTTGCGGTAGAATCCCATACGGAGGATATTGCCCGTAAGCTGGGATTTGATCCGGTGGAATACCGGAGGAAATATGTGATGCCTGTAGGCTATGTGGATGCCTTCTCCAAGAATGAGAATTACTATGACAGCTTCAACCAATGCCTGGATAAAGGGAAGAAATACATCGATTTTGACCGCAAGTTCAAAGAATATCAAAACCAGACCGGCCCGGTCCGCAAGGGAGTGGGATGTGCGGTTTTCTGGTATAATACGGCAGTATGGCCTATTAGTCTGGAAAGCTCCTCCTGTAGGATGGTATTGAACCAGGACGGTTCCGTACAGCTGATGCTTGCCGAAACAGAGATCGGACAGGGTGCCGACACGGTATTTGCGCAGATGACAGCCGATGCCCTTGGGATTCCTTTTGAAAAAGTTCATATAATATCGACCCAGGATACAGATGTAGCGCCCTTTGGCACCAGTGCATATGGTTCCAGACAGACCTATGTAGCAGGCTTTTCAATTAAACAGACCGCTTTAATGATGAAGGAGCGGATTTTAAAATATGCTTATGAACTGACCAGAATGCCGGCCTTTGAACTCGATATTGTAGAAGGACAGATTGTGCGGAAAGGGGATGGGCGCATTATGATTTCCTTAAGTGATCTGGCCACCGAGGCATTGTACAGCTTGAGCCATAGCGAGCATATTACTTCAGAAAGTACGTATCAGATTAAGAGCAATGCATATTCCTTCGGCTGCTGCTTCGCTGAGGTTGAGGTGGATGTCCCGCTATGCAAGGTGAAGCTGCTGGACATCATCAATGTGCATGATGCCGGACAGCTGATTAATCCGGCTCTGGCTGAGGCACAGGTACATGGCGGGATGAGCATGGGAATTGGATACGCACTGGCTGAACAGCTGCTCTTTGATCCTAAGACAGGCAAGACCCTGAATGATAACCTGCTAGATTATAAACTCGCCACCTTTATGGATCATCCCCATCTGGAGGCGCAGTTTGTTGAAAACTACGAACCCACCAGTGCCTTTGGAACAAAAGCCCTGGGTGAGCCTCCGGTATGTCCGGTAGCGCCGGCAATCCGCAATGCAATCCTTCATGCGACGGGTGTTGCGATCAATGATATCCCTATGACACCCCATATTCTCTTTGAACGTTTTAAGGAGGAAGGATTGATATAAGTTATCGGAAGTTGCTTTTCAAACTTCCGATAAAAGGCGCTGTTCTTGCGCCGTGCATCTCGATTATAGGAACATGAATTTTGTTCCTATAATATAAGTGATGATCATGGTTACGAAGAAAGAAAGCAGCTTCATAGTAAGGCTGTCTTATAGTAAAGTTGATCCATGGCTTTGGGAAAGGGGAAGCGTTCATGTACGATATAAAAGAATTATTTGAAGCTGCCAGTGTCCAGCATGCAATAGAGCTTCGGGAGGAACATCCGGAGGCTTTGATTCTGGCAGGAGGAAGCGATATTTTAATACAAATGAGAGAAGGGAAGCTTGCCGGCAAGGAGCTGATCAGCATCTATATGCTGGATGAGCTTCGCGGTGTAACCTTAGGGGAAGACGGGACAATCCGTATCGGATCCCTGACCAGCTTCTCACATATTACTCAGAGTCCGATTATCCGGCAATACATCAACGTGCTCGGAGAGGCTGTAGATA
>JARKQP010000288.1 GCA_029974875.1 Mobilitalea sp. | reverse complement strand
CTTGATTGCTTCCTTCCGCCGGTATTATCCGGATCAAGTAGTAAGGGTCAGTGTGAAAATTCCACACCTCTCAGCCTCGGCTCCCCTAGCATAGTACGAGATGAATCAGCAAGCTGTTCACCTGTCATATATAATTTTCTTTGCAAACCCTATGATAGCTGATTCCCGGCCGGCTGTCAATCCTTTGTCTGCATTTATTTTATACTAAATCCCCAGTTTCTTTCCGCCCTGCCATCTAATTGACAATCTCTTTTTATATAACTTATGGTAAAGAAGGAAAGGACAGGTGATTCTTTGAAACCATACCTACATAAGATTTCAGCATTCCTATGCATCCTACTGATGATATCCCTGCTTCCGGCCGGGGAGCTGGGGAATACCGTACATGCCGCCAGCACTGCTGCCAAGGGCAAGGATAAGAAGATTGTAGCAATTGATGCAGGCCATCAGCTAAAGGGCAACTACAAGACGGAGCCCATAGGTCCTGGGGCGACAGTCTATAAAGCCAAGGTCAGTTCCGGCACACAGGGCGTCTATACCAAGGTCCCAGAATACAAATTGACCCTGGCCGTAGCCAAAAAGGTAAAAAAGGAGCTAATTAACCGTGGCTACGAGGTAGTCATGATCCGGGAAAAGCATGACGTCAACTTAAGCAACAAAGAACGGGCAGAAATTGCAACCGAAAAAGGCGCGGACATCTTTATCCGGATCCACGCCGATGGCTCCACAAATTCTTCCGTTAACGGGGCAAGCACCCTATACCCCTCCAAAAAGAACCCCTACGTCCCAAGCTTAAGCAAAAGCAGCTACAGCCTGTCCAAAAGCATTATCGATTCCCTGTGCAAAAGCACCGGAGCCAAGAACCGGGGCGCCATAGCCAGGGACGATATGAGTGGAATCAACTGGAGCACCATCCCAGTCACAATCATCGAGATGGGTTACATGACCAATAAAAAAGAGGATAAGCTCATGCAGACCGCCGCCTACCAAAACAAAATAGCCAAAGGAATCTGCGACGGGATTGACGAGTATTTTTCGGAAAAGTAATCCTTTCAGTATTTTAAAACAGCTTCTTTATCCATCCACAAAACTATTAAATAAATTATACCCGTCACTAAAAAGGATGCCAGAACCCTAGTTACTAACTATCGTTCAGCATCCTTTTTAATTTGGCTCTATGTCAAATAATTGAGGTATGTTCAAAAAAACACTTCAACCATTATTATAAAACCTTTAATTTACCATTTCTTATTAAAATATTTTCAATTGAAAATTTTCTCAGTAAATTTTCTCAGTAAATTTTCTCAGTAAATTTTCTCAGCGAATCTTCTCAGCAAATCTTCTTAGCAAATCTTCTCCATCCATGCAAACAATTCGTCCAAATCATAGTCTCCGGAATGCGGTGTTCCCCAGGGCAAGTGAAAATCTACGGCAGCCTTTTCCATCTGCAATTTCGTTTTTAAAATCACAGGAACCGCCAAAGATGTATCCCTATCCACAGCACCATGGCGGATTCTGAAATTTCCGGCAATTGTACATTCTTTGTCGCCAATGTAGTTCATTGGATTCATCATATTAATCTGTTCAGCCTCCGCGAGCTTTCCCCCATGCAGGCTATGCTCTGCACTAAATGGGGTAAAATGGCGATACAGGAGGTCAGAG
>JARKQP010000627.1 GCA_029974875.1 Mobilitalea sp. | reverse complement strand
AAGGGCATGCCGGGCATAGTAAATATAAAGCTATAAATGATTTTAAGCTCACTCTCATCAAACATCCCCGTGAGTCTCTTGGTATCATGGTTACATGTATACAGGCAGATATACCCCTTTTCCTGTGAGGCCTGGTACATCATCCTGTATTCTTCCAGAAAATCTGAAATGGTTCCTTTTCCCTGTTTGGAAAAATAACTCTTCTGCTCCCCGGATTTGGCATCTGCGTTATCATACAGGGATTTGAACCCCTTATTAAAGCTCAGATAAAAATCTGCATGGAATCCGGCTTTTGCAATGGCAACCTGGGGCGCACCCCATTCTGAGAGAAGTAAAGCCTCCGGATATTCTTGGTCAAACATCCTTCTTGCCCTATTCCATAGCTCACAGGTGGCAGTCCGGGTCCAATGGTCTCCGTCATTTTTAACAAGACTGGCGGCCATATCCACCCGGAAGCCGTCACATCCCAAATCCAGCCAAAAGCGCATGATATCCAATATTGCATCAAAGGTGGCAACACAATCGGGATGGGTATAGTGCAGCTGCCAGTCCGCGGTTATCTTATTAAATCCATAATTCAGTGCCGGCTGGGAATCAAAACAATTAACAATATAATTACCATTCCGTTCAGAGTAACCGCTGATAGCCCGGTAGTCTGCAGGCATCACGCTAAAATCATCCGTCCAGACATAACGGTTCGTGAATTCGTTTCTCTCCTGCCTGCTGCTCTGTTTAAACCATTCATGCTGATAGCTTGTATGTCCTGGAACAAGGTCAAGGATCATCCTCATACCGCGCTTATGCGCTTCCTCAAAACAGCGGACCAGATCCTCATTTGTTCCGTAACGCGGTGCGACCTTCTTATAATCAGCTACATCATACCCAGCATCCCAGAAAGGCGAATCAAAACAAGGATTGAGCCAGATTGTATTGCAGCCAAGACTCTTCACATAATCCAGTTTCTGGATGATGCCATTGATGTCACCAATGCCATCACCGTTAGAATCAAAAAAGCTTTGGGGATAAATCTCATAAAATACTGCGTCATTAAGCCATGTGGGTGTGTTCATCTTTCCAACTCCTCTATCCTATATTTGCACTCGTTAACAATTAATTCAGGTTCCGTTCCATCTAATATTCTCTATACACAAACAAGCATAAAGAACTACTCCATACGAAATACGGCAAAGGATTGCGCCTTCAACAGAACTCTGTCTTCGGCAGCTTCAACTTCTCCGATTTCATAAATCTTTTCGCCCGCACATGTGACTGCGGCTTCAACCTCATTCTGGGAAGGATTTACTACAACGAGGAGCTCACCACGGCGATAAGCAAAAGGATAACCGTTACTTTCAGACCAGATAACCTCAAAATTACCGTCAGCTTGTAAATCAGGCTCTCTGTGCCGCAGGGCTATGATTTCTTTCAACGTGGAAAGCACCGAATCCGGATCGTTTTCCTGCTTTTCCACTGTTGGTGCTGACGGCCGTGGATCTACAGGTAAATAAAGCTTATCCGGTTCTGCATCGGAGAATCCTAGATTCCTGCTATTGTTCCATTGCATGGGGGTCCGGGTGCCGGTACGAAAATAACCGCCTTCTTTACTAACCAGCTTGACATACTGCATCCCAATCTCATCCCCGTAGTACAAAAACGGCATTCCGGGCATCGTAAAGAGGAAGGCATAAGCAATCTTAAGCTCCTGCTCACCAAATGCTTCTGTCAAGCGCTCGGTATCATGGTTGCATGTGAAAAGGCAAATATGCCCCTTACCTTTGACCGCATCATACATTGGCAGATATTCATCAAGAAAGTCATGGATATTTCCATTTCCTGTTTTTGCAAAATAACTCTTCTGTTCACCTGTTTGTCTGACCGTGTTGCGGAACAGGGAACGGTATCCCACTCTAAAGCTGAGATAGAAATCAGCATGGAATCCTGCTTTACCAACCGCTTTCTGTGGATCCCCCCACTCTGCAACCAATACTGCCTCCGGATAATCTTTGTCCAGCATCCTACGGGCACGTTGCCACAATTCACAGGTTGCTGTCAGCCCGTCATCATTCTTCACAAGACTCATTGCCATATCTACCCTAAAGCCGTCACAGCCCATATCAAGCCAGAACCGCATGACGTCCAGCATTGCATCAAAAGTTGCAACACAATCGGGATGGGTATAATGCATCTGCCAGTCCGCCGTAATCTTGTTAAAGCCATAATTTAAAGCAGGCTGCGAAGTAAAGAAATTGACGATATAGTTGCCGTTACGTTCCGTAAGACCACTCACATAATTAAAACCCTTTGGTGGCTCTTTCATCGCATCGTTTGTCCAGATATAGCGGTTGGAAAATTCATTTTTAACATCTTTTTGGCTCTCAAGAAACCAGGGGTGCTGGTCGCTGGTATGTCCGGGTACAAGGTCAAGCACAATCCGCATGCCGCGCTTATGCACTTCCTCAAAGCAACGTTTGAGATCCGCATTCGTTCCATAGCGTGGTGCAACCTTCTTATAGTCCCGCACATCATAACCGGCGTCCATAAAGGGTGAATCAAAGCAGGGGTTCAGCCATATCGCATTGCAGCCAAGACTCTTTACATAATCCAGCTTCCGGATAATTCCATTGATGTCACCAATACCATCACGGTTGGTATCGAAAAAACTTTGTGGATAAACCTCATAAAAGACTGCTTTACTAATCCATGTGGGTGTATTCATTTTTACCTCCATTTCTGCGCATGTTTTTTTGCGCATCCAAAGTTTGCGCCGAGGATGATGCAGGCACAATCTTTTCTCCTTCTATAATGTTTTCAATCGGTTTTAGAGAAGCTTTCCATCAGTTTCCTAAAGCTCTCTGATGGCTTTTCCTTTATTCCGTACAATTCCAAAATTCCTGGCTCCGCAGGGTCAACACAGGGAGCGGCAGTATAGACGCCTGGCTCATCATACCTTATGGCTGGTTTTAGATACTGGACGGCATTTTTAAGCACCTGCACAACTTCCGGCTGATAATAGGTGGGGTACTCTTCGTGTCCGGGCTGGAAATAGAATATCTTTCCCTTCCCACGTTTGAACACACAGCCGGACCGGAACACCTCACCGCCCTTATACCAGCCGATCATGACCAGCTCGTCGGGCACAGGAATATCAAATACTTCACCGTACATCTCCTCCTGAGGAATTTCTATGTACCGGCCAAGCCCCCGGGCGATGGGGTGGGTTGGGTCAATGATCCAAACGCGTTCGCTTTCACCAATTTCCCTCCAGCTCAGGGCGCAGGAAGTACCCATTAACTTCCTGAAAGGCTTGGAAAAATGGCCGGAATGAAGCACAATGAGACCCATGCCCAGCTGCACATGCTTTACCACTAGATCAGCGGTCTCCTCACTGACCTCATGATGAGCCATATGCCCCCACCAGATCAGTACATCTGTTTCTTTAAGAATTTCTTCGGATAAGCCGTGATCCGGCATATCCAGAGTTGCAGTCCGGATATTAAGGCCTGGCTCCGAAGAAAGCCCTTCCTTAATCGCTCCATGGATACCCTCCGGATAAATCTTGGCGATCCTCTCCTCCCGTTCATGGACATATTCGTTCCAAATCGTAACGTTCATAAACCAATTCCTCCTATTCTTTGACTGCTCCCATTACCATACCCGAAATAAGGTACCTCTGGAGTAATGGATAAATCATCAACAAAGGGATGATTGCCACCATAATCTTTGCCGCATTTAGATTCCTGTTTGACAATTCAGTAAGATTTCCCAATGCGTCACTGCTGGTAGTCTGCTTTAACATTTCTTGCATATCAATTTGCAGGGATTGGATATAGGTCATAATCGGATAGTTCCTTGCCTTTTGCATATAAATCAAACCGGAAAAAAAGTCATTCCAATTTCCCACGATACTAAACAATGCAACCGTTGCAATGCTGGGCTTTGAACAGGGAACAAGAACCCTTGTCAGCACCTGGATCGGTGTCGCTCCATCAATAAAGGCCGCCTCTTCTAAGGATTTTGGTATTCCAAGGAAGAAGTTCATGACAAGGATCACGCTAAAGATAGGTAATGCTCCAGGTAAAATAAGTGACCATACAGAATTTAACAATCCCAGGTTTTTCACTAAGATAAAATTGGGAATCATGCCCCCATTAAATAACATGGCAAAAATCAATAAATTCATATAAATATTACGCCCTTTAAATTCTCTCTTACTCTTCGTAAGGGGATAAGCCATCACCACGCAAAGTGCAATATTTAATACGAGTCCAAAGAAGACTCTTATTACAGAAACCCCAAAGGAATGCCAAAATTGATTGTCATCTATAATCTTCCGATAAGCTACCAACGTAAAATCAACAGGAAACAATCCCACTTTATTGGCCGCTGCTGCCGTACCGCTGCTTAAGGAAATAGCTACAATATTCCACAGGGGCAATAAACACGCTAATCCCAGAAGGAAGACTATGATATAAATAACAATATTCCGGATCCTTGATGAAAAGTTTTTATTATCCATTCTGACACACCTCCTAAAATATCTTCCTGTCAGTGAATTTTTTCGTCAACCCATTGGCAGTCAAAAGTAATACCATCCCTATAATAGAGCGCAGCAGGCCAACCGCAGCACCAAAGCTATACTGCCTTCCTACCAGGCCGACACGGTAAACATAGGTATCCAAAACATCACCCGTTTCATATACCATAGGAGAATAAAGATTGTAAATCTGGTCAAAGCCTGCACTTAAAATAGTAGTAAGACTCATAGCAGCCATCAGCAAAATAATGGGCATCATGCCGGGAATCGTAACATTCCACACCCTCTTCCACCAGGAAGCACCGTCAATAGCTGCTGCTTCATGCAACCCCGGGTCAATGGCTGTAATCGCTGCCAGGTACACAACGGAGTTATATCCATATTCTTTCCATACATCGGTTCCCACAATAAGTCCCGGAAACACCTTATAATTGCCTAAAAAATTAATTTTTTCAGCTCCAAAGCCCACCAGGATCTGATTGACACTTCCATCCAGGTTAAACATATTGACAATAACACTGGCAAGAACTACCCAGGAAAGAAAGTGGGGCAGATAAACAATCGTCTGTATTGTCTTTTTAAAGAATTTTATACGGATTTCATTCAGTAATATAGAAAATGCAATGGCAATAACAGTCCCAATTATAATTTTACCCAAAGCAATTCCTACTGTATTTCTCATAATCTTCCAGATATCCGGCAGCTGGAACATATAGGCAAAGTGCTGCAATCCTACCATTTCAGAACCAAAAAATCCTTTTGCCGGAATAAAATTCTGAAAAGCCATAATAAGTCCTGCCATCGGAATGTAACTAAACACGATTAAGAAAATCATTCCCGGCAGCATCATCAGATGATAGCTTCTTCCCGTACGGCTTAACCTGCTTT
Source organism: Mobilitalea sp. (assembly GCA_029974875.1). The sequence goes on along the minus strand of JARKQP010000627.1, from coordinate 5,766 downwards.
TCGTTTTCATATCTTCCTCCTGTTCTAAAGCAAACCTCCATATAATGAAAAGGAGTAGATTCATATCAACCTACTCCTTATATGAACCTGATTATTTAATTTGATCCTGAATCTCTTTTATAATCTGCTCTCCGCCTTGCTTGTTCCATTGTGACACAAAATCCTGGAATCCGGAGTCTGCCGGCAGGGCTCCTGTCACTATCCTGAGGAAGGTTTCATCCTCTAGCTTATCCAGGTTTACCTTAGCAGTCTGCATGGTTGACGTTGTCAAAGGAAATACAGGTGAAACATAATTAATCGTGCCGCTTTCTGTCAGGGCCTGGAGCAATCCAATCCCCTTCATGCGGGAATGATATTTTGCCCAGTCTGTTGTGGAAGCATTGGCAGGATCCGCTAAATATGCTTTTATATTAACAATAATGTCCTGGGATTCCTTTGTCCTCGCTTCCTCTGCCTTAATCTCACCATTTACACCTTTTTGGATGTCCGATAAATTGTCCAATAAAGATGTTGCAGGTTCTATATCCATATTCATTGGACGGGCCACGCCAATCCCGCCAACCTCCACGTATTTTACCACCTCCGGGTAGTTGGCGAAGCTTTCGGGAGAATACCGCAAACTGTCATAAAACATATTCGAAATCTGAACCGCAATCTCCGGATGTTCAAATCCTTTTCTTACAACAGCGATAAACCCTACCGGATTAACATGTTTTGCATTAACCTTACCATTGGCATCTTCAATCCCATAAACTTCAAAGTTAGCATTTTTATCCGCTTCACGGACATTATTTAACAGCCAGTCAGATACATGCCACATTCCAAAGGTAATACCCAATTGTCCGTTCACAAGCAGGCTTGTAATATCATCCCAGGTTCTTGTCCCGAGCTGTGGGTCAATAATCCCTTCCTTATACCATTCGGCTGCCAGTGAAAGCGTATCTTTTGTTTGCGGCTGAAGGGAACCATAAGTAACCTGCCCATCACTTTCCAGCCATGTCCTGGGATATGCGCCAAAGGCAGCTGAAATCGCGCTCATTGTATATATGCCATCGTCGGACAAATTAGGCACGAATGCCATTCCTACCGGATTCTCCGCCTTCCCCGGATTTTTATCCTTGAATTCCTTTGCAATCATCTTAAGCTCATCTAAAGATATGGCTTTATTCTGGTCTTCATCCACTTTGATTCCTAGTTCCTGCATCCAGTCACTTCTAACCCACACCTGTGTTGGCCCTGTATCAGGGGTCGTAGCCGGAATTCCCATCATCTTTCCATCAAAGGTGACCTTATCCAAGGCTGCGTCTCCATAAGAATTAATAATACCTTTTAGCGTATCAGTGGCATATTGATCCCATACTCCGGTCAAATCTTCAATCATGTCATTGTCCGCCAGCTCCTTTAACGTTTCACGGCTGGATACTAACATGATATCCGGCAGATCTCCTGAGGAAAGGGCAAGCGAAACCTGCCTGTCATAACTTCCATCCATCATATTCGCTTCAAATGCATCCTTGATGTCAATATTTAGGATATCTTCTACCCAACGGGTATAGGCATTATCTTCAACCGTATCTCCTTCCGGCAATCCACCATTTGGAATCGTCATTCTTCCAAAGGTTACCTCGATTTTCTCTGGCCTGCTTTCCGTCCCATCGTTCTTTGCTGTGTCCTTCCCCTTGTCATCTTGATCATTCTGACTGCTGCATGCTGTAAGGGATACCATCAGGCAACCGGCTAGCAAAATGCTTAACAGCCTCTTTCCAATTCCTCTTTTTTTCATACATTTCCTCCAATCCTTGTTTTTATTTCTCACACAAATTAACCATTTGTTGTGTTTTAAGTATAATAACTAACAAAATTTTGTACAATATTAATATTTTCAGATTTATTGCACTATCTTCCGGACTTATAAATTGCAATTGAGATTTCAAACTTTTCTATGCTATACTACGTTTAGCTAAGCAACTATTGGCTCATAGGATTTCAGGAGGTAGCAATGTATCGTATTTTAGTCGTAGATGATGAAAAAGACGAACGTGAAGTCATTCTTTTTCTATTGAAAACATTCAATTTCAATCTTACTGTAATTTCCACCGGTGACAGCACGGAGGCATATGCCCTTCTAAAGAGCCAGCCAGTCGATATTTTGTTTACCGATATTCAGATGCCTCATATGAACGGTCTGGAGCTGGCTGCAAAGGCCAGGGATATTCATCCAGATATTGAGATTATTTTCTTTAGCGGCCATGATGATTTCGATTATGCCAAAAAAGCTCTTTCCCTCCATGCCGTTAATTATATATTAAAACCTGTCAATCCCTTGGAATTCAAGGAATCCCTGGAAAAGGTCATAGAACAATTAGAATGCCAGGAAAATCCCTATGCCTCTTATGAGAACAGATTAAAAGAAAAGTTTTATAAACAAAGCTTAATGGGAGCTTCCTCCTCTGCCGGTGACCCGATTTCTCCAGAAACCACTGTAGAAGACTCTAAACTTCTTTCCGATATTGAACAGGCTATTTTATTAAAGAATCCTGTTAATTTGCAAGATAGCATCACCCATTTATTAGAGAAATATCAAGCCACCGCCATTTCCCATGTTTATATCCGTTACCTATGCACCACCATATTGCAATATTTAACGAATTATCTTTCCTCCAACGAAGAAGACTTCCATAAAATTACCGAAAAAATATATACCTTCAAAAATTTTGAGGAAATCAGAGGCTGTATAAAAGAATATTTAAAAATTGTATTGGAGCAAATGCAGCAGGATTCCCTGGATGCAAAGCATCCAATCCATTTAGTAAAACAGTATATCCGTACACATTATATGGAGGACTTGAGCTTAAGCTGCCTTGCGGATAAAGTATATTTAAGCCCCCAATACCTGAGCACTATGTTTTCCCAGGCTACAGGAACCAGCCTGAACCATTATATACGGGATGTACGTATCAAAAGGGGCAAGGAATTGCTATTGACCACAAATATGAAGATTGCAGACATAGGAAAGGTTATTGGCTACTCCAATATTCCTTATTTTTGTAGAATTTTTCAAGAGGAATGCGGACAGTCACCGGAAAAATACCGTTTGAGCAGAGGTGGTGCGGAGTCATGCTAAAAAATATGAGCTTCAAATACAAGATTCTATTGATTTTGCTCCTAATAGGACTAATACCCGTGATTTTAATCGGTTCTTTTTCTTATTATTTTATGCATAAGCAGGCCATTGATAAGGAAACTGCTTCCCTAAACAAGCTATTGGAGCAGGAAACCCAGAGCATGGATGACAAACTGGACGGTTATCTCTCAGCGATTCAGATGATTGCCTGGAATGAAGGTGTCCGTTCCGCCTTGTCCAGGAATTATACCTCCTCTTTTGATATGTATCTGGCCTACCGGGACGTTATTGATCCTGCAGCGACATCCGTACCCTCCATTGATAAGAGCGTGGCATCCATAACATTTTATTCTGATACCTCCCTCTATCCTCATGGCAATATTTTACGCCCACTTTCAAAGGCTAAGGAGGAAGAATGGTATTCAGAAAACAATCCTTACACTACCCCAACTTTTACTTTTTCTTCCGATTATAAAAAGCTATACCTGATATACAAAATTTTTTACAATGGCAGTTCTCTTACCAACCTTATCTGCTTTACTATTGATTCCCACACACTTCTTGGCTCATTGGAATCCCTTTATAGCGATTCTTATGGCATTATTTTGGAACAGAAAGACCAAACACTACTTTTTAGCTATGCCAATATAAAGGACAGGAACCAAAACCAATTAAATGCCCCGAAGCTTTTAGCGCGGGATCCTGATACATTTTATAATAATTATGTAATAGAATCACGGGCCTTTACCGCGGCTCCATGGATACTGTACCTGTACCGTCCGACCTCCGTGGTGACCGCCCCTGCAAGGCAGATAGCGTTCTTTGTTGTCTTGGCCGTACTGATTATTGCTGTTATAATTGTAGGCTTCAGCCTGTTTCTTTCCGCGGCTATCTTCCGCCCCATTAAGGAGCTTTCTAACAATATGAAGCTTATCGAACAGGATAACTTAGAGATTACCGTATTTTCTGATTCCAACGATGAAATCGGAATACTGATCCAGACATTCACCCACATGGTGGAACGTCTAAAATACCTGATTAATGAGGTGCTGCATGTCCGTATTATCCAACAGGACTATGCATTTAAAGCTCTTCAGGCTCAAATTAATCCTCACTTTTTTTATAATTCATTATCCTTGATCAATAGCAAGGCCATTTTATCCGGGCAAGAGGATATCAGCAGGATGGCCCAGCTGCTATCCACATTTTACCGCACCACATTAAATAAGGGAAATAGCTTAACAACAGTGAAAGATGAGTTGAATAATATATACTCCTATATAGACATCCAGCGCATTATGCACTCTGATTCTTTTGAGGTTGTTTACGAAATTTCAGATACTATTTTATCTTATAAAATGCCGAATCTTTTGATTCAGCCCCTTGTTGAAAATGCAATTTTACACGGATTAGATAACAAGTCCACTTCTGATAAGGGGGTGTTGACCATTTGTGCCTATCAAGAGGAACGGGATCTTGTATTTCGTGTCATGGATAACGGGCGTGGCATGTCTGCCGAAGAATGCAGTAATATCTTATCGGGTGAAAGCAACGGATATGGAATTAAAAATGTCCACCAAAGAGTTCAGTTATATTATGGGGAGACCTATGGGTTAACCTATACAAGCACTGTGGGAGTTGGAACCAGCGTCATATTGCGGATAATCGCAGATACTTCTTTAACAGATAGAAATGATTATTGATAGAAATGATTATTAATCGTTTTTCCCATATTGCGAGAGGGATGTAATGGGCAAAACCAGTGAAAAATGGCCTTGCCCATTAGTAACTATTTCGTAATAACATAGCTTAAAACTTTTAATCCATTGGCTTAACATACTGGATGAACTGTCATTTTCAGCAGCCATTATATAATGCCTACAAAGCAAAGGACTGCCGGCTCTATCTTACTTCTTATAGAAGGGATTGACTTCATTATGGTACTTAGCCAATGAGGCCTGGTTATTCAATTGCTTTACGCCCTGGACCATCCTTCCCACAAATGCTTCCAGCTTCTGCGTATACTCCTCCTTCGTAATCTGTCCCTCTGACACATAGGTTAAGCCCTTTTCCCAGCTGGCGGTTAATTCTGCATTTAACAGGGATTTGATTGATGTATTTACCACATCATAGATCAGCTCTCCGAGTAAGGTTGGAGTAATTATCTGGGTCTTCTTATTTAAGCTTAGATATGTAATGTTAACTAATTTGTTCAGGATTTCCGCTCTCGTCGCACTGGTTCCGATACCGCTGCCCTTAATCTGCGCCCGCAGCTCCTCATCCTCGATGAGCTGTCCCGCATTTTCCATTGCCAGGATTAAAGCACCTGAGTTGTAACGCTTTGGAGGAACAGTTTCCCCTTCCTTGATCAGCAGCTGATTCACCGGAAGCTTCATCCCCTTTTTCAGGTTATTAATAATCTGGAGCAGGGATTGGTCTGCATTGTCCTCCTCCTGGCTCTCTCCATCCCCTTGAACCCCTTCCTCTTTCTCTTTTCCTTTTTCTTTATCGGCTCCAGTCTGCGCTGTTTTGTCACCTGGAGGGCCCACCACCTTAAGGTAGCCTTCCTTTTCCAATACCCGGAAGGAAGCAAAGAAGCTTTCTCCCTTGATCTTTACCACGATAGAGACCTTACGGTATTC
>JARKQP010000262.1 GCA_029974875.1 Mobilitalea sp. | reverse complement strand
TATATTATTCATTTTAACTCTTGGCAATAGAGCAATATTATTTATGATTATCAGATCACTGTTTGAAATCTGTTCTATCAATATCGATCCCATATTGTTCATAAAAACGTCAAAGGTGGAAGAATCAATAAGATGTATTATGGTATTAATACTACAGCTATTGCCTAATTTACGGTCTTCCAGGGTGTTCAGCAATTTTTCCAGCTTTGACATTCCATTATGCTCTATGACTATACGGTCGGGAGCATACTCTTTTATGATATCCCTGATGTAAGCCGGGTCTATAAGCTTTTCATCCTGCAGTTTTTCAATATGTACATTTTCCCTATTCACACACTCGCTGCGAAGTTCTCCTTCTCCTGCTTCACATTGTATGACCATAATCCGCTCTTTTGCCAGCAAATCACTCTGAAGCAGCCCGTTAATAAAAGTAGTTTTACCCGAGCCTAAAAAACCCGTGATAATGTCTATCTGTGTTTTCATTTACTAAACCCCACCTGTAATTAATTCATAATTGACAGTTAAGATTTCCCGGAACCATTTACCCCTATAATTCCTAAAAATCCCTCTCGCGTGAAAATGCAAATCATTCGCACTTTATATATAATATAATTCAAATATCATATTTATGCAAGGAAAACAAGGGGACAGTTCTGTTAACAGCAGAACTGTCCCCTTGTTTTTCCTCTTAATTTCACATCAGCCCAGTATTACTTCCACCTTATGCTCTTTTCCATCGTTGACGAGCTTTATTTCCCTGTCTGTTATAGATATTCCCTCTACACTTACGCTCTTAACCCCCTTATTCACCCCGTCGGGATTCTTTACTGTTATGTCATATTTAGTGTCTAAATATGTGTATTTTATTGAATACTGGCTCCATTTTTTTGGTATACACGGGTCTATTACCAATTTATCTCCATGCTTCGCAAATCCAAGTATATACTCAAGCCCCGCTCTATACATCCAGCCGGAGGAGCCTGTATACCAGGTCCAGCCTCCGCGTCCGATATGAGGAGATACAGCATATACATCGGCAGCCATCACATAGGGCTCAGCCTTGTATTTGGAATATTCCATATGTGTTCGGGTATGATTTATGGGATTTACTAATTCAAAAAGCGCCCATGCCTTATCACCTTCACCCATTTTTGCAAAAGCAATTATTACCCATGCCGCGGCATGGGTGTATTGGCCTCCGTTTTCTCTTACCCCGGGTACATAGCTTTTTATGTATCCAGGCTCTAAATCACCTTCATCAAAAGCGGGAGTGAGCAGCTTAATAAGTCCGTCATCCCATTGCACAAGATAATTTTCCAGGGAATCCATGGCTTCCTTTATTCTTTTGCTGCTGCCCCCTTCCGAAATCACCGCCCAGGATTGTGATATGGAATCAATTCTGCATTCACTGTTTTGCACCGAGCCTAAAGGAATTCCATTATCAAAGTAAGCTCTTCTGTACCAGCCTCCATCCCATGCATTATCCTCAATGGCTTCTACTATCTTTTTTGCAGTCTCCAAATATCCCCGGGCTCTTTCCTCATCCCCCATCCTTTTGCACAGGGGAGCAAACTTCATAATTGTACTGTACAGAAACCAGCCCAGCCAGACACTTTCACCCTTTCCTTTGTTTCCGACTGTGCTCATGCCGTCATTCCAGTCTCCGGAGCCCATCAAGGGTATACCATGCTCTCCAAACTTTAAAGACCTGTCTATGGATCTTATACAATGGTCGTATATAGTTCCTTCCTCACCGGATATATTGGGTTTGGTGTACCTTTCATCCTCAAAGTCCTTTAATGGCTCATCTTCCAGGAAATTCGCCCTCTTATCGAGAATCCCCCAGTCTTCAGTCATCCTTATATATTCCGCTGTCACATAGGGCAGCCATAAAAGGTCATCGGAGAACCTAGTACGTGTTCCCTTACCCGCCGGTTCGTGCCACCAGTGCTGTACATCCCCTTCTACAAACTGGTGCCTTGCGTGGAGCAAAATCTGATTATGTGTGAGTTCAGGCCATATGTGGGCAACAGCCAACGAATCCTGCAATTGGTCCCTGAAGCCATATGCTCCTCCGGACTGATAGAAAGCAGATCTTGCCCATATTCTGCAGCATACGGTCTGGTATACCAGCCAGCCATTGAGCATATAGTTCATGGACAGATCTGGAGTGTTCACCGTCACAATCCCAACTTTTTGCTGCCAGTAGTCCTTCACTTCTTTAAGGCTCTTCTTTGCTTCCTCAATATTCCTGTACTTCAGGACCACCTCTTTTATCTCATGCCTTTCCTTTACAGAGCCCAATAAAAATACAATTTCTTTTTCTT
>JARKQP010000620.1 GCA_029974875.1 Mobilitalea sp. | reverse complement strand
AACGGTATCCAATACATCCAGCATCTCCCTTGTCGTATATCCACCGATACCGCGGTTATATATGGTTTCCCTTATGTCATAATCCTGCATAAATTCGTAAATTGGAAACTGCTCCATCAGGGAAGAGCCTACAAACAGAATCTGTCCCTTCTTGACATATTGGTTCAGTATCTTATAGCGCTGCACCTTGCCCCGCTTATCATTTTCCATGAATGCTTCGATAATGCTTCTTGGATCCATGTCCATCTTTTGCATCATATCTTTTTGTTCGGCATCCCTTTGTTCAGTATCCCTTTGTTCGGCATGCTTTTGTTCGGCATCCTTTTGTTCGGCATGCTTTTGTTCGGTATCCTTTTGTTCGATATCCCTGCTCTGTTCCATTATGATACACTCTCCTTTTCTATCTGGAGCTTCTATCATCTCCAGACCAGCCCTGCAAATCCAAGCACTACGGGCATGGTTACAATGCTGAATATTGTACTCAGACAAATGCTCTTCACTGCCCTTGTATAATCCAGCTCATTAAGCTGTGAAAAGATTGCCACATTGGAACCCACTGGTGCAGCGGCAGCGATTAACACGGTCAATCTGACCTCCCCATATTGTGCCGGAAGCAGGCTAAGCAGAGCCAGCGTTACAAGAGGAATGAGAACCAGCCGTAATATCGTGCTGACATATGCCCATTTCTCATTAAACAGTTCCCCAAACCGCATCTGTGCAAGATATACGCCTAAGGTAACCATGGCCACCGGAGCCGTCATATTACCAAGAAGTGCTAAGGTATCCGTCAGCAGATCAGGCACCTTAAGCTGGGTTGCAAATAAAAACAGCCCGATAAACAAGGAAATAACCACCGGATTTGTCACAATCCTCCTCATGGAAACTGTTTCCCTGCTGCCACTCATGACGGCCACTCCATAGGTCCATTGCAAAATATTAAGCAGGGCAACGAAGGCCGCCACATAAAAAACCGCCTGGTCACCAACCACCGCCTTCACTAAGGGAATCCCGATAAATCCGGCATTGGAAAAGGCCGTCCCAAAATGTTCGATCTTCTGCCTGCTGCCAAATACCAGCCTTGAAAGAAGGATGGAAACAGCCAGGGAACCTATTGCCGTTAGAAAGGACAGGAATAAGCCAAATAGCTTCTCCTGGGTGAAATCAGTTATGTAGGATTTTACAATAGACGCCGGCAGTATGATATAGATCAGGAAGGTTCCAAGCTCCCTGTTCCCTTGCAATGTAATCTTTTTTGTCTTGAACAGACCATAACCAATAGCCATTAAGAGGAACATCACCGCAATCTGTTTTAATAATATCAATGCTAATGACATGTATGGTTTCCTTTCCTATAATTTATTTCAGGTATAAATTATTCCAAGCATAATTCATTCCAATCATCATTTATTC
>JARKQP010000221.1 GCA_029974875.1 Mobilitalea sp. | reverse complement strand
CGGCAGGACCTTGTTCCCCCTGAGAACCTTGTGGACCAGCGGGTCCTTGAGGACCGACAGAGCCTTGGGGGCCAGCAGGCCCTTGCTCTCCCTGTGAACCTTGGGGGCCAGCGGGGCCTTGTTCCCCCTGGGAACCCTGTGGACCAGCGGGACCTTGAGGACCAGGACAACCTTGAGGACCTTGGGGACCCTGAGGACCAGGACAACCTTGAGGACCTTGAGGACCGGGAGGGCCTGGCGGGCAAGGAGGTGGACAAGGCGACGGCTGTGGACAAGGCGGCGGGAATGGGTTACGGCCCTGTTTCCATGAATTATTAAAATTAGCGGCTGTTATTTTAGATTGATTAGAGTCATCATTATTCGTAGGAGGAATTAAATCAGATAAGTTCTTATCCTTCTTCATATAAAACCCTTTCCGTTAAGCAGACGTTACAATTTATACTTTATATTTATGATTTGATTCCAATTTTGTGCAATAAAATATGCTATTCTATCTTATTCTTTTATTTTGCTTGTCTAATAATGGAATAAAATAGGGAATTAAGTTGAGTCCTTGACCGATAATCACCAGACCATGGGCAACTACAGCAACAGGAACAATCTATAAATAAGGATAAGGGCTTAGGAATTATAAAATTAACTCAGCTAAAAAGAACAAATACATTGAAAGTTCTAGTGAGTTATGGTAATATTATTGCATGAAACGATTCATGAAATATGATTAAAGGAATAAACAAAGGAAAAAGATTTGTCAAAATGTAAAATGTAAAACGTAAAATTAAATTGAAAGGGGATTGAAGAATGGAAAAACCAGAGAACCTGAATTATCACATCACGCCAAGGCTGCCTAAAAGAATGGATTTCCGGATAGGTATTGTGGGCTCAGGAGCGATTGTAAGGAATTGTCATCTAAAAGCATACACAGATGCAGGATTTCTTCCTTATGGAATAGGAGCCCGCAACAGGGACAGATGCCAAGAGATCGCAGCACAGTATCATATTCCTAATGTATATGATAATTGGAAGGCTTTGATTGATGATCCTGACATTGAGATTTTAGATATTGCAGTTCCGCCGGATAA
>JARKQP010000186.1 GCA_029974875.1 Mobilitalea sp. | reverse complement strand
GCCGATGCTGCTGAAGTTGCAAAGGCATATCTGGAATCCAAATACAGTAATTAGGAGGCATAATAAATGAGCAAACAATTTACGAAATTAGCATACTCATCCGTTGATGATATGATTTACGGTTCCTGCCCCAATCCTGTTACCACAAGAAATGGTTTAGTCATTGGTGGCGGCGAGATTTATCCTGAGGTTAACTTTACCTTACCTCCCATGCATATCACTAAGGATACCATGCCCGAGGTACTTAGCATATATCAGGAAATGATTCATGGTGTCCTGAAAAAGGCCCATGAATTACATGTTCCGGGGCTTGTAGTCGAATTCGAGACTCTGCCGGATATGACGGAGCATCCGGAGTGGGGTATCCAAATCCATAAGCTGCTCCGCGATACCATGTCTGATTATGAAGCAAAATACGGTTTGAAGAGTGCCATCAGAATGACTCCCAATGATATCCGTGAAATGAGCCGCCCTCCGATTATGAGAAGCGGTAAGTACTGGGAAGCAATGGTTAAAACCTTTGAAGGCTCCGCAAAGGATGGAGCAGATTTTCTTTCCATTGAATCCACAGGCGGTAAGGAAATTAATGACGAAGCAATCGTTAATGCAGACCTTAGGACATCTGTTTTTGCCTTGGGCTGTCTGGCCCCAAGGGATATGGCGTGGTTATGGACTAATATCTCCGATATTGCAAGGGCAAACGGCGCAATCTCCGGCGGTGATTCTGCCTGCGGCTTTGCTAACACTGCCATGGTGCTTGCAGAACAGGGCTTTATCCCTAAGGTTTATGCAGCCATTATGAGAACCATTACTACACCAAGAGCTTTAGCGGCAATAGAGAACGGCGCTGTCGGACCAAGCAAGGACTGCGCATATGAAAATATTTATCTGAAGGCAATTACCGGTACTCCGATTTCTTCTGAGGGTAAAACCGCGGCCTGCGCACATTTTAGCCCTATCGGCAATATCTCTGCTGCTGTTGCTGATCTCTGGAGCAATGAATCCGTCCAGCAGGTCAAGCTGTTAAGCGGTTTTGCTCCTGTGGTATCCACAGAGCAGCTGATCTATGACTGCCGCCTGATGAATGTGGCCACCAGGAAGGGTCAGACAAAATTAATGAGGGATCTCCTGGTTGAATCCGACTGCTACCTGGATCCCCAGGCTTATGTATTAAGACCGGATGTAGCCTTTGAGATCGGTAAAGAGATCGTAAAAACACAGGATCCATTTATCAGAACCTTAAATACTGCAAAGCTCACCCTGGATATTATAAAGAAAGCGGTTGACAGAAAAGAGCTTGCAATCGAAGAGAGGGAGCTGAACTGGCTTGACATCCTGGAATCCCAGCTGGATGAAATTCCTGAGGATGAGGAGGCCTTCATCGCAGAAATGAAGAAAGAGGTGGATTCCTCCAAATATAACCCGTCTGAGTACGGTATTTAGTCTATGGTAACTAAGATAGACATCATCTCGGGATTTTTAGGAGCCGGAAAAACCACCTTCATTAAGAAGCTGGTAAAGGACCTATATATTGACACCAATGTTGTTATCCTTGAAAACGAATTTGGCAAAGTTAATATTGACGAGGGAACCTTCCAAAGGGTGAGCATTCAGGTGAAATCCATTTATGCCGGCTGTATCTGCTGCTCATGCTCCCTGGATTTAGCAAGGGGAATTAATGAAATCCTGTCAGAATACCGGCCGGACCGTATCATCATTGAGCCTACCGGGATTGCCAAGCTGTCGGATATAAAGAAGCTGCTTCTTAAGGAAGCGGAGGGACAGGCCTGGGAATTAGATCATATCATTACAATTGTTGACGCAAAGAATTATCATGTCCGTGCCCTGATTTCCAAGGATTTTTTTGAGGATCAGATCAGAGCCAGTGAGCTTATCTTCTTAAGCAAAACCGAACTCCTGGATCAGGAGGGACTGGAGCAGGTAAAGGATGTGATACAGAAATTACAGCCTGCCTGTCATATTGTGGATGAAGTATGGGATAATATATCTCCTGACCGGTTAAAGGAATTCCTTGAGTATAAGCCGGAGGCTTCAAACTTAAAGCATAAGCTTTCAATGCGGGTAAACCATGTGAATGATTTTGACAGCTATGAAATTATCATGGAGAAGCCCCTTGGTATAGAGCAGATAACCTCCTTTATTGGGGAGATTACAAATGGTATATACGGTGAAATCCACCGGGTAAAGGGATTATGCTTTGACGCAGGGCAGGGAATGTATACCGTTGATTATATTCCCCAGGAGCTTATCATAAAGCCTATAGACAATGGGCAGATAATCTCAGGAACCTCAAAGCTCTGTCTCATCGGAAGACTGCTGGATAAGAATAAGCTTGATACGGTTTTTCCATAATGGCCTGATTTAAACAGAATATCTATTCATAAGTCTTCAACCAAGATAAGCAGGGGGGATGTTGTAAAATGAAAGGCGGAAAATCAGATCCATTGCCTTTTCATTTTATAACATCTCCCATATTTGTCATAAATATAAAAATAAAAGATAAGAATAAAGGAAGCAGGAATGCTCTCAAAAGTATTGCAAAATCTTGAGGCCATTCCTTCTTCCTTCTTTTCTCTCCCTTCTTCTCACAGGGTCTGGCGGTACTGCTTCGGCGTCATGCCGGTAACCTTTTTGAATACATTGGAAAAGTAGCTTTGATTGTCAAAGCCCACCTCTACTGCAATGTTAATCAGGGAAAGATTTGAATTGGCCAAAAGCAGCTTCGCGTTATCTATTTTAAGGTTCAACAAATAATTTGAGAAATTTACACCTGTTTCTTTCTTAAACAAGGTTGAAAAATATGCCGGATTTAACCCTACATGCTCTGCAACCATGTCCAGGGAAAGATCCTGGTTGTAATGATCATTCATGTAGGCAATGCTCTTCTTGATTACCGTTAAATTATTATTTGTCTTAGGGCTGAAGGCAAGGTTCGTAAACTGGTCCAGGGTTTCCAACAAAACATAGGACAGATCCGTAAGATTCTTTACATCGGTCAGCTGCTTCATAAAATCTTCCGTCATGTGATAGATTGATTTTTCATTGGAGCCGGCTTCGTAGGTAGCACGCGATAACAGGGCAATCAGCTCAATAGTCCTGACCTTGATAATATCTATATTATTACCGGAGGTAAAATAAATCTGCCCGAGCATTTCATTGAGCATGGCCTTAGCACCGTTGATATTACCCGATAATACATCGCTGATCAGGGATTTCTCCAT
>JARKQP010000177.1 GCA_029974875.1 Mobilitalea sp. | reverse complement strand
TGCAGAATTAGATAACCCCGCTGCTGCAATAGGGGTGCCCGGGGATGGTTATTTGAATTTGGGCAACGATCTGGTTATCTGGACGAAGCACTTCACCACCTTTGTCACCAATGTGCCGGCGAATAGCAACGATAATGATAGCGGAGGAAGTTCATCAGTATCAACCACAATTGCCGGCAGTATGAAAGGAACAGTAAGATTATCAGGTCAGGGTCGGATTGACACCGCCCTGGCTATTGCTAAAGCCACATTCGGCACTACCATCCATAATGTTATATTGGCAACTGCGCAAAACTATCCGGATGCCCTGGCCGGAAGTGTTTTTGCAGCCAAACTTAACGGGCCCATCCTGTTGGTTGAGGACTCAACAGTCGAGCAAGATAAAGTCATATCCTATCTCAAAGATAACCTTGATCCGGCCGGCACAGTATATATTCTAGGCGGAAGCGGAGCCGTAAGTAATGATATGGAAATGAAAATAAAGGACACTGGCTTTAAGAACATCAGCCGTTTGGACGGAACAGACCGTTATAAAACCTCGGTAAAGATAGTAGAAGCGCAAGGGGTAAAGACCGGGACACCTGTAGTGCTGGTTTCCGGTGAAAATTATCCGGATGCTCTGTCCGTTAGCAGCGCCGCAGCACTAAATCAATACCCCATACTTCTTGTAAGCAAGGATGGGATTTCCGAGGAAGTTAAAAAAGAGATAGCCAGGATAAACCCCGGCAAAGTATATATTATCGGTTTACAGGGAGTTATCAGCATGGATGTGGAAGAACAGCTTGCCCAAACCTTAACCATTGATAAAGCAAATATTATCCGCATAGGTGGAGCAGACCGTTACGAAACATCTCTCGAAGCAGCCAGGTACTTTAATTTATCCGGAGAAATCGCCTGTATAGCTAACGGAAACAATTTCCCTGACGCACTTACCGGAAGCGTATATGCAGCTCTGAATAAAGCCCCTATTTTATTGGTAAATAATATCCTGACAAATGATCAAATAGCATACTTAAAAAACAGACAACAAGCCGGAATAACCATCTTTGGCGGAGAAGAAGCTGTCAGCAAAGATATTGAAGCACAATTGGGCCAGATATCTACGAATAAATAACACGATAAATTAAATTATAAAAATAATAAGGAATCGGGATTTCGATAAAGGGAAATATAGTCACTTTCCAACGATAAGAATTGATTAGAATAGGCAAATCGATTCGGTGGTAGTACAATAAGCATACAATAAGGATATACTATTGCTATCAAGAAAAGTGATTTATATGATGAATATTAAGCCATCCGCAGCAATCCG
>JARKQP010000174.1 GCA_029974875.1 Mobilitalea sp. | reverse complement strand
CGGCAGGCCCCTGCCCGGTGTCGTCATTATGGTGATTTTCTTCGGTCTGCCGCTGCTGCTGCTCTTCTTTAAGGAGCCCTTGACCCATCTGCTGGAAAAGCGGTCGAAGATTGTTCCGGAGCCTAAGGCCATGTTTTTTATGGAGACCTTGTTTGAGCTCTTTGAGGTGCTGCTCAGTTATTTAACGAATACCATCTCCTACCTCCGTATTGGCGCCTTTGCCTTGAGCCATGCGGGAATGATGGCCGTCGTGATATTGCTTTACGGTGCAGAATCCGGTTCCCCAAATATCCCTGTGCTTCTCATCGGAAACCTGTTTGTGGTTGGCCTGGAAGGCCTGATCGTTGGAATACAGGTGCTCCGTCTGGAGTATTATGAGATGTTCAGCCGCTTTTATAAGGGGAATGGACGCGAATTCAAATCCTATAAAAATAAGTTAAAAAATTAGAACTACTAAACTTAAGGAAGCGCAAAAAAATAATATGTGAAATTATTTTTCGCAGATTCCTATATATAAAAACACTTAAACCTAAGGAGGACCTTATTATGATTATCAAAATTGTTCTTATCGTTACATTACTATTAAGCATCATCATCCCTTTCGGAGCATTTTTGTACAGTAAAAAAACGAAGGGAAATTACAAGGCTGCACTGGGCTTTAATATCCTTGCCTTTTTCAGCATCCTGATTATAGCCAATATTATGATGTTCACCGGAAAGGTATCAGCTGCTGAGGCAACAACGGCTGCAGCCGGGGCGACAGACAGCTTAAAGTATATTGCTGCCGCCCTCGCTGTCGGTTTATCCGGTATCGGCGGCGGTATTGCCGTAGCATCCTCTGCTTCTGCTGCCCTTGGCGCCATCAGTGAGGATGCATCCATTATGGGTAAGTCCTTAATCTTTGTTGCCATGGCAGAAGGTGTGTGCCTTTACGGATTGATTATATCCCTGATGATCTTAAGTTAATCTACTTCCACATCCATAAAACCAGAACGTAGATTAGGAGGTGTTCCCATGCGGATGTATCTGATAAGCGATAACATAGATACTTATACAGGAATGAAGCTGTCCGGAGTGGGCGGCGTCGTGATCCATACACGCCCTGAATTAAAGGCTGCTTTAGACCAGGTACTGGCGGACAAGACAATCGGTATCATTCTCATCACGGAAAAACTGAGTAATGAGTTTCCTGAAATAATTAATGACATTAAATTAAACATGCGGATCCCATTAATCGTTGAAATTCCTGACAGACACGGAACAGGCCGCAGACCTGATTTTATCACAGCCTATGTAAATGAAGCCATAGGTTTGAAATTATAACCAGAAAGGTAAGGTCGGTCGTATGACTCTTGATGAAAAATTAGAGCATTTCTATTCTTCCGTAATTGACAGTGCCACAAGGCAGAACATTGAAATTGTGGAAGAATACAAAAAAATATTACAAAGAAACTTTGAGGACCGTAAGGAAGCTGCGCTGCGCAAAGCCGAAGCAAATTTCCGGATGGCCTCCGACAATATCCAAAGGGAGAGAAACCGCCGGGTATCTGCTGCTTCCATGGAGATCCGCCGCAAGGTACTGGAGCGGACTGCCGAAATAGAGGAGGAAGTCTTTGGGGAGGTAAGGGCGAAGCTGGATGCATTCATGAAAACTGAGGAATATGACGCCCTGCTCTGTACCCTGGTCCAGAATGCCCTCCGCTTTTCAAAGGGTGATGCCATCACTATTTACATCAACCCTTCCGACCAGGACAAGAAAAGCAGCCTGGAACAAAGAACCGGCGCCACCCTGACGGTGAGCGACCGTGACTTTATCGGCGGCATCCGGGCAGTCATCCCCTCCCACAGTATCTTAATAGACAATTCTTTCTTGACAAAAATAGAAGAGGCAAAGGATGACTTTACTCTTTAAGACGATAGAAAGGGAGTTAATCCTTATGAATATAACAGGTAAAATATTTGGTATCAACGGACCAATTGTATTTGTCGGCGAAAACAAGGCCTTTAAAATGGGCGAGATGGTCCTGGTCGGCAAGGATAAGCTGGTAGGTGAGGTTATTGGCCTGGCCTCGGGGAAAACAACCGTCCAGGTATATGAGGAAACCTCCGGCTTAAAGCCCGGGGATGAGGTGACCGGAACCGGTGCCGCTATTTCCGTAACCCTTGCCCCCGGCATTATCAGCAATATTTTTGACGGCATTGAGCGTCCGCTACAGGAGATCGCCAAGCAGTCCGGCGTATTTATCTCCAGGGGCGTGGCCGTGGATTCCTTGGATATGCAGAAATTATGGGATGTCCACATCACTGTTGCCCCCGGCGATAAGGTTTACGGCGGTACGATAATTGCCGAGGTTCCGGAAACCAAGGCTATCCTCCACAAAGCTATGATTCCGCCGGACATCTGCGGTACCGTAACAAAGGTTGTCCCGGACGGAAAATATACCATCAACGATCCCATCGTAACAATTGTAGATGCCAAGGGTATGGAAAAAGTACTCACCCTAACCCAGAAATGGCCCATCCGTGTCCCCCGCCCGACGGCAAAGCGTTATCCGTCGGACCGCCCCTTAATTACCGGGCAGCGGATACTGGACACCTTATTCCCTATTTCAAAGGGCGGTACTGCTGCTATTCCCGGAGGCTTTGGCACCGGCAAGACCATGACCCAGCATCAGCTTGCCAAGTGGTCTGACGCGGATATTATCATCTATATCGGCTGCGGCGAGCGGGGAAATGAGATGACCGAGGTGCTGGAGGATTTCTCAAAATTAGTTGACCCCAGATCCGGCAATCCCCTCCTAGACCGTACTACCCTCATTGCCAACACCTCGAATATGCCGGTGGCTGCCCGTGAGGCCAGCATTTATACCGGAATCACCCTGGCTGAGTATTACAGGGATATGGGCTATCATGTGGCTATCATGGCGGATTCCACCTCCCGCTGGGCGGAGGCGCTCAGGGAATTATCGGGCCGTCTGGAGGAAATGCCGGCGGAGGAAGGCTTCCCGGCCTATCTGGCCTCCCGGCTGTCCGCCTTCTATGAACGGGCGGGCTTTATGCAGAACCTGAACTGGACCGAGGGAAGCGTATCCATTATCGGTGCGGTATCCCCACAGGGCGGTGACTTCTCTGAACCGGTAACCCAGAATACGAAGCGCTTTGTCCGCTGCTTCTGGGCTCTTGATAAATCACTTGCCTATGCAAGGCATTTTCCTGCCATCCAGTGGTTAACCAGCTACAGCGAGTATCTGACGGATCTTGCTCCCTGGTACACGAAGAATGTAGGGGAGGATTTTGTGGAATGCAGAAACCAGATCTTAAGCATCCTGACACAGGAGAACCAGCTGAATGAAATCGTTAAGCTCATCGGCAGCGATGTCCTTCCTGACGACCAGAAGCTTGTACTGGAAATCGCCCGGGTAATCCGGCTGGGCTTTGTCCAGCAGAACGCTTACCACCCTTCCGATACCTAT
Organism: Mobilitalea sp.; assembly: GCA_029974875.1. The sequence goes on along the minus strand of JARKQP010000174.1, from coordinate 21,657 downwards.
GTTCCAATGGCAAAGCAGCTGAAAATGATGCAGACCATCCTCTACCTTTACCAAAAATCAAAGCTGCTGATCGACAGGAGCATGCCAATGTCACTGTTAAAATCCAGCTCGATTTACGATAAGGTAATTACCATCAAATATGATGTGGCAAATGACGAATTAGAAAAATTTGATGATTATAAAAAACTGATTGATGAATTCTATGATAACATCATGAAAACGAATGCATAGATACAGGCAAACGGGAAACTGCATAGTTAGTGAGCTTTTGCATACCATTGGTGCAGGTTCCTGAAAGCAATTATCTGCCTTATCTATATGGGAAACTGATTTGCCTTTCCCTGAATTGCTATAAAGAAAGGGGTTAGACTATGGGAATTGAATATTTGGGATTGAGTGAAATAAACGGCCCCCTAATCGCTTTGGAAGGCATCCGGGATGCCTCCTTTGATGAAATCGTCGAGTTAACGGTGGATGGGAACCAGAAAAAAATAGGCCGTATCGTAGAGCTGTATGAGGATAAAGCGATTATCCAGGTATTTCAGGGTACTGAGGATATGTCCTTATTTAATACCCATACGAAATTGACCGGGCATCCGATGGAGGTCAACCTGTCACCGGAGATCCTTGGCCGTGTATTTAATGGCGCAGGGCAGCCCATCGATGGACTGGGAAATATTATTCCCGAGGTAAAAAAGGATGTCAACGGACTTCCCTTAAATCCCTGCCGGAGGGAATATCCACGTAACTATATCAAGACCGGCATTTCTGCCATTGACTGTCTGACAACACTGATCCGCGGCCAGAAGCTGCCCATCTTCTCCGGCAACGGCCTCCCCCACGACCAGCTGGCTGCCCAGATTGTAAAGCAGGCCTCCCTAGGGGAGGATTCTACGGAGGAATTCGCCATCGTATTTGCTGCCATGGGCGTAAAGTATGACGTGGCTGAATTTTTCCGCCGCACCTTCGAGGAAAGCGGTGCCAGCTCCCATGTGGTTATGTACTTAAACCTTGCCAATGATCCGGTGGTAGAGCGTCTGATTACCCCAAAGGTTGCTTTGACAGCCGCGGAATACCTGGCCTTTGAGAAGGGCATGCATATCCTGGTCATCCTTACGGATATGACCTCCTTTGCTGAGGCAATGCGTGAGGTTTCCTCCTCCAAGGGGGAGATCCCCAGCAGGAAGGGCTATCCGGGTTATTTATACAGCGAATTGGCTACGGTCTATGAACGTGCCGGCATCGTCCATGGATGCCCCGGCTCCGTTACCCAGATTCCAATCCTCACCATGCCAAACGATGATATTACACACCCGATTCCTGACCTGACCGGGTATATCACCGAAGGACAGATCGTACTTGACCGTTCCCTTTACCAAAAGGCTATCTATCCTCCCATCAGTATCCTGCCCTCCCTGTCCCGTCTGATGAAGGACGGTATCGGAGCAGGCTTTACCAGGGAGGATCATCAGGACCTTGCCAACCAGCTCTTCTCCTCCTATGCCCATGTGGGTGATGTAAGGGGTCTGGCAAGCGTTATCGGCGAGGATGAATTATCGCCCCTTGATAAGCAGTACCTGAAATTCGGTGCAGCAATGGAGCAGACCTTCCTGGCACAGGGCCTTACGGAGGACCGTTCCATTATCCAGACCTTAGACAAGGGCTGGGAGCTGTTATCCATTCTCCCCAGGGAGGAACTGGACCGTATCGATACCAAGATCCTTGATAAATACTTTTCAACGAATCAAGAATAACGGACTAGGGCATGTCTGACAGCTCAGGCATGCCCCGCGAATTGAGGTGATCCCATGAATCCGAATACCTTCCCCACTAAGGGAAACCTGATATCATCAAAAAACTCATTGAAGCTGGCGAAGCAGGGCTACGAATTAATGGATAAAAAGCGGAATATTTTAATGCGGGAGCTTATGGAGTTAATCGATAATGCCAAAAATGTACAAAGTGAGATTGACCACACCTTCTCTGCCGCTTATCTCGCACTGCAGCAGGCCAATATTGAGATGGGCATCAACACGGTTTCAGAGCTGAGCAATACGATCCCGGAGGAGAATTCCATTGAAATAAAGCAACGGAGTATTATGGGCACAGAAATACCCCTGGTGGAATATGATTCCTCTCCCGGCAAGCCCTCCTATGCTTTTTTCCAGACCAGAGTATCCCTGGATGAGGCAACAAAACGCTTTGGCAAGGTGAAGGAGCTTACCATCCGCCTGTCCGCCATCGAGAACTCCGCCTACCGCCTGGCTACAAACATCAATAAAACACAAAAACGTGCTAACGCGTTAAAAAATATTACAATTCCTTTTTATACAAGTCTTGTAAATGATATACAGAATGCACTGGAGGAAAAGGAACGGGAGGAATTCACAAGGTTAAAGGTTATTAAACGGCGTCAGTCTGCAGAATAGCCATTATTCTGCTTCATATTAAATAATGTCAGATATTATTTAATATATTATTTAATATATTATTTCAGATATTATTTAGGATTTAATTCAGATATAAATTCAGATATTATTTAATATTGCCCGGGCAATGACAATGACTAACATTTTTTCCCTTATAAAATTTATTATTCTGCCGAATAGTTTTATCCTTACGTGGCATAATAATATCAGATACGAAAGATGATTCAATAAAATGATTCAGAAATGAATCAACCTATTGATTCATTGAACTCCAATCATATGATAATCATAATAATGCAAGATAGGTCGGGAAGCTGATTTACTTGTGGAATTAATGTAAAAATTAATTTTCTTTTATGATTTTTACGATTTCGGTAAGTTCTTCGTATCTTAAAAAAAGAATAGATCTTTGTAATTTCGTCTCAGAATTACAAACAGCAGGCTTTCTTGGAAGATTGGGAGATGATGGCTTTGGACAGATTAGTTCTTGAAAAGGTTACTCGCTATCGAATTGAAACATTGCACTAAAACCGAATGAGACACCAGATAGTAAGGGCAGGGATGCAATATCCCTGCCCTTGCTATATTTTATTTGCTATATTTTATTCGCTATATCTTATTTGTTATATCTTATTTACTATATTTCTTTACTATATTTTATTCGCTTTCATCCGCTTCTCTTCTGCCCCATAGCCGATGCCTCATATCATATCCTGTAGGGTTCTGGAAAATCCTGATTTCAAACTCTCCTGCCACTGAGAAAATATGGTCAAAAATATCGGACTGGATAATCTCATATTCTGCCCAGGCAATGGTTTTTGTAAAGGCATAAACCTCCAGGGGCAGACCATTTTCACCAGGCGGCAGCTGCCGCACCATCGGAGGAACCTCCGGATTCAGCTGGGAATTGTCATTTAAAAAATACTGGATGTAGATACGGAAGACCCCGATATTGGTCAGGTGGCGGCCGTTGGCCAAACTGCCCTCCTCTTCTCCGTATTGGTTATACTCGCCTATTTCCGCCTGTTTTTCTTCAATATAATCCTTAAGATAATTAATCTTTTTATATTTTTCCAGCATCTCAGGAGTACAGAAGGTAATGCTGTTCATATCGACGAAAACCGAACGCTTGATACGCCTGCCACCAAACTCCACCATTCCCCTCCAGTTCCGGAAGGAATCCGAAACCAGGGCATAGGCAGGTATCGTTACAATGGTTTTATCAAAATTTTGGACCTTTACCGTATTTAACGTAATATCTATGACATCTCCGTCCGCACCGTATTTTGTCATCTCAATCCAGTCCCCGATCCGCAGCATATCATTCGAGGTCAATTGGATCCCTGCCATAAAGCCGAGAATTGAATCCTTGAACACAAAGGAAAACACAGCCGCCAAGGCTCCGATCCCACTGAGCAAAAGGAGTGGGTTCTGATTCATCAAGGTTCCCAACAGTACAATGGAAATTATGGCATAGAGCACTATCTTAATGACCTGTAACAATCCCTTCATTGGACGGACCTTGGAGATGGGATGGATAATATAGATATCATTGACGGCATCCAGCGCTGAATTAACCAGAAAAAACAGCATCAGCAGGATATAGACCGCCGCTATCCTTTGCACAATAAAGGCCACATCCTCAAAAGCGGGGGAATAAAGAAAAATAATAATTCCCGGGACTATATTAGCCAACCGGTTCAGCACCCTCCGCTCAACCAAAACATCATCCCATTGGTATTTATTTCTTAAAATCAGCCTGGAAATAATCCGGATTAGGATATGCTTCAATATAAAATTCACAATAAAGCAGGTTAACACAACGGCTACCACCAGGATCGCAAAGGCCAGGTAGCTCCTGATATCCTTATTAACATCATATGATTTTAACATATTCTTAATGTACGTCACTCTTTCATCAAACCTTTCTATCTCTTATGTCCTATCCAACAAAATTATGAATAACATAACGCATTAAATGAAATTATTGCTTCTTAATTATACTTAGATTACTAAATAATGTCAAATACAACAGAGAAGCTGTTGCTCTCCTATTAGTTCTATCTAAGGACTCTTTCCTCTTAAATATTTCTCTTCCTTCCAAGCCGGCTTAATTTAGAAGATCTTTTCTTTTTTAGCAGAAAAATACATTTTTTCTTTTCTTCCAAATTGAAATAAGCTATACTAAGCATATAGCATATTTTTTTGTACTATTTATTTTTTTGCATTATTTTCTTTTTAAATTATTTTTCTTTTTGAATTATTTATCGATGCCATCAGGCATAAAGCATCTTTTATTAGGTACTATAATAATCATAACAATGAAAGAGGTGTAATTATGTGGTTTATGAAATCCAAGGACGAGGTGCTGCAGGAATTCGAGGTTGATAAAAAAGCCGGCCTGTCTGATGCTGAAGCCAAAAAACGTCTTGAGCAGTACGGTTTTAATAAGTTAAAAGGCAAACCGAAGAAAAGTATCCTCTCTCTATTTTTATCCCAGCTAAAGGATATGCTGATCTATGTATTGATAGCCGCTGCTGTTATTACTATGGCAATCGGGGAATACACAGACTCCATTATTATCCTGTTGGTAATTTTTCTAAACGCCACCATTGGCGTAATCCAGGAATTCAAGGCGGAAAAAGCGGTGGAAGCCCTGCAGAAAATGACAACGCCAAAGGCAGTTGTGCGGCGTGACGGCAAGGAGCTTGAGATCAATTCCGAGGAGGTTGTTCCCGGGGACATTGTCCTATTGGATGCGGGACGTTATGTTCCGGCGGATCTGCGTTTGATTGAAAGTGCTAATTTACAGATCGAGGAATCCGCACTTACCGGAGAATCCGTTCCATCCTCCAAGAATGCAGGTACTGTATTTGAAGATCCAAAGACTCCCATTGGGGATAAAGCAAACATGGCTTTTCTTTCCACCCTGACTACCTATGGGCGGGGGGAAGGAATTGTGGTGGCGACAGCCATGGATACGGAAATCGGTAAAATTGCAACCATACTGGAGGAGGATTCTTCCGAGATGACTCCCCTACAAAAGAGGCTGGACGAATTAGGACGTATCCTCGGTTATCTGGCCATCGGGATCTGCCTGGTAATCTTTATTATTGCCTTTATCCAAAAGCGTGATCTGTTTGACATGTTCCTTACTGCCATCAGTTTGGCCGTTGCCGCCATTCCTGAAGGCCTGGCGGCAATCGTCGCAATCGTGCTTGCCTTGGGTGTGACCAGAATGTCCAAGATAAACGCCATTGTCAAGAAGCTTCCTGCCGTTGAGACTTTAGGCTCCGTAAATATCATCTGCTCCGACAAAACGGGTACCCTGACCCAGAATAAGATGACTGTCGTAGCCACATATACTTCCGGTAAATTAAAGGATATTCCGCAGACGGGAGAAAATATGGAAGCCTCTCCTGAGGAAGCAGAGCTGATAAAATCCCTTGTGCTCTGCTCCGATGCCACCTATGATAACGGACAGGGCACCGGTGATCCTACGGAAATCGCACTGATTATCCTGGGCAACAAATTTGGCTTACCCCGCAACGAGCTTCATGAAAAGTATAAAAGAGTTTCTGAAAATCCCTTTGATTCCGACCGGAAGCTTATGTCGACCCTGAATTCACAGGACGGCCGTTACCGGATCCATACAAAGGGAGCCATTGACAATATATTAAAGCTCTCCTCTTCCGCCCTGATAAACGGCCAGGTTGTTCCCCTGACGGATGCCCTGAGAGCCGAATACCATAAGATCACGGAAGAGATGTCCGATGATGCACTGCGTGTACTGGGGGTTGCATATAAGGATACGGATCAGGTCCTGGAACCCGGGGATATGGAAAAGGACCTTACCCTCCTTGGCTTAGTCGGAATGATTGATCCTCCAAGACTGGAGGTTAAGGCTTCCATCCAGGAGGCTAAAACCGCTGGAATCACACCGATCATGATTACCGGTGACCATAAGAATACGGCAGTTGCCATTGCAAAGGAGCTGGGCATCGCTGATTCCCTCTCCCAAAGCCTCACCGGTGCCGAGATTGATGATATCTCTGAGGATGCGTTTGCAGACCATATTAACCAATACAGGGTATTTGCCCGGGTATCGCCGGAGCACAAGGTTAAGATTGTCCGTGCCTTTAAATCCAAGGGTAATATTGTGTCCATGACTGGTGACGGAGTAAATGATGCTCCTTCCTTAAAGTATTCTGATATCGGCGTTGCCATGGGTATCACCGGAACCGATGTTGCCAAGGGTGCCAGTGACATGATACTGACGGATGATAATTTTACCACCATTGTCCATGCTATTGAGGAAGGACGTAATATTTACAATAATATAAAGAAATCCGTTGTGTTCCTGTTATCCTGTAACCTTGGCGAGGTAATTACGATCTTCCTCTCCATCCTTTTTAACTGGCCGGTGCCTTTAATTGCGACACAGATCCTTTGGGTGAACCTGATTACGGATTCCCTTCCGGCCATTGCCCTTGGTGTGGATCCAGGGGACAAGGATGTGATGAAGCAGAAGCCGCGTAATCCGAAGGAAAGCTTCTTCGCCCAAGGAGCTGGCTTCCGGGCTATTATCGGTGGTATATTGATCGGTTTATTTACCCTCCTTGCCTTTTATTATGGGCTGACCCATCATGGCTACGAGCTCGGCTCCCGTATGCTTTCCGAGGAGGCTCTTGAAACAGCCCTGCCCTATGCCAGGACTATGTCCTTTGTGGTGTTGGCGGTTTCCCAATTGTTTTATTCCCTGTCTATGAGAAACTTTGACAAGTCGATTTTCAGGGTTGGATTGTTCTCGAACCTGTATTTGATTGGGGCTATTGTGATTGGAATATTGCTTCAGCTAGTGGTGATTACCATACCGGCATTGGCGGATGCCTTTGGCGTGCATAACCTGAGCTTGTCGGAATGGGGAGTTGCGTTAGGATTTGCGCTGATTCCTTTGTTGGTGAATGAGGTTATTAAATTGTTTAGCCGAAATTTTGGAAGGAAATAGAGTTAGTAAATGATTTTGATGTTTAAGTATTTGATGTTAGCCTTGATGTTAGGTATTTAACATCGGGTATTTGATATCGGGTATTTGACATCGGATATTTGACGTGAGTAAAGGAGTATTGATTATGGAGACTAGTGATTTAAAGGAGATTTATCTTGCTGGGGGATGCTTTTGGGGGACGGAAAAGTATCTTTCGTGCATTCAGGGTATTGTGAGGACGGATGTGGGCTATGCGAATGGGAATACTGAGAATCCTACCTACCAGGATGTATGCCGCAATAACACGGGGCATGCGGAGGCTGTCCGGGTTGTTTATGATCCGGCACGGATCCGGTTGGAGTTTATTTTAAGCTTGTATTATGATGTGATTAATCCTGTTTCGGTGAATAGGCAGGGGAATGATATTGGGAGCCAGTATAGGACGGGGATTTATTATGTGGATGAGGCGGATGTTCCGGTGATTGAGAAATCTTTGAGGGAGCTTCAGACAAGGTATGATAGGCCGATTGCGATTGAGGTGGGGCCGCTTCGTAATTATTATTTGGCGGAGGAGTATCATCAGAAGTATTTGGATAAGAATCCTGGGGGGTATTGCCATATTGGGGGGGATATGTTTGAGAAGGCTAGAGCTGCAAAGGATGAGGGTTAAGGCCTTGCGTGATAGTTGTGAATGGCCTGGATTTATTATAAGGTGATTTGATAGTTAACTTAGGTTGGGTTGTGTATTGACTTAGAGTTGGACTTTGTACACCGAGGGAGGGACGCAGGTACTGCGGCCCTCCCTCGGTGGGATATAGTTTCCTGTTCATATTTATAATACCTCCACAAATTCCAAATTTATCATTATTCATCCATCACATATAGCTTCGAATATCCGTCCGTCTATGCTAATTATTTTATCAATGTGGATCACTGTGCCATTAGTCATAACGACAACCCGTTCATGAGTGTCTATCTTTTTAACCATACTGGTAGCAGTAACATAGACTCCGCCATTTTTCTTCGCATCCGGCTGAAAGTAGGTAATTGTGATTTCGGGACGCTCTTTAAGCCGGTCTGCTATGGCCTGTAGCTTACCGCTCAAGATATCCTTCATAGATTCGTCCAATTCTATTCTCTCATCAGTCAGCCTTGCAGTTTCCTTGATGGCGTTAGCATGCCCGGTTAGTGCGGCAAAGGGGGAAAACTGGGCTGCCCGGTCGATGATTGACATAGGAAGGTGTGTCGCGGAAACATGGTGTGTCAAATGGATGATATCGTCATAGTCCCTTGTCATGCCTTGTGCCCTCCGATCTGATTATTCCGGTCTAATGTGGTAGCCCCTTCCTCCAGGTTCATCCCCTTCAGGACGGCGTTTTTACCGAATTTCTTTTTTATCTCCAGCATTGCTTTCTGTACCCTTTTTTCCCGTTCAAGCTCGGCTGCTTCTTTCTCTTTTTGAGCCTGTACGGCTGCGTAATCCGTAAAAAGATCAAGCTGTTCAAAGCTGTCCGCCTTTTGGACGGTTGCCTCATCCACAACATGGTTCGCCGCTATATTAACCCTCCTGACCAGAAGGTTTTTGTCAACGATGCGCTCAAACAGCTCTGTAACGGCATCCATAATCAGCTTTGCCGAGGAGGTCTGTCTGCCAAGGTTCGTCGTACCATGGGCATGCTTCGGAACGGCCCGCCCGTAGTGGTCAATGGTGACCTCCCCCTGATATAATTTCTTTATTTCCGGGTTTATCAGGTTTTCAATATCATATCCGACCGTCAAAACAAGCTGGTCGGTCACAAGCCTTTTATCCACCAGATCCAGCACCAGCAGATCCGTCATTTCCCGTACGATCAGCTTCGCCTTGTCAAAGGGATAGGCATATTGTAGTACCTGGCCCGATATGATACTGTTTGTACTTGGTTTATACGCTTTAATATCAGCCATCGTACACGGCTCCCAACCCCATGCGTGGTCGATCAGCAGCTCCGCATTGATGCCAAACAGCTTGTACAGCAGATCTTCGTTGTAATAATCACCAGGCTTACCGAGGGAGCATCTTGCGATATCCCCCATGGTAAAGAGGCCTTGTTCCTCCAGCTTCTTCGCATATCCCCTTCCAACGCGCCAGAAATCTGTCAGGGGGCGGTGCGGCCATAGCAAGCGGCGGTAGCTCATTTCGTCCAGCTCAGCGACCTGCACGCCGTTCTGGTCCACCGGAATGTGCTTTGCCTGGATATCCATCGCAACCTTGCAGAGATACAAGTTTGTGCCAATCCCTGCTGATGCCATAATGCCGGTGGCTTTAAGGACATCAAGAATCATTTTTGTGGCAAGCTCGCGGGCTGAAAGATTGTATGTGTCCAGATAATCGGTAGCATCAATAAGAACCTCGTCTATGGAATAGACATGGATATCCTCGGATGCGATGTATTTCAAGTAGGTATTGTAGATCCGTGTGCTGTATTCTATATAAAGAGCCATCCTTGGTGGAGCAATAAGATAGTCCAGCGAAATACCTGGTGAGGATTTTACTTCAGTATCGTTGGAGGATGATCCAGAAAAGACCCGTCCTGGTGCCTTGAGTAACCGTGCTGCATTTACTTCCTTGACCTTCTGCACGACCTCAAACAGCCTTGCCCTGCCGGAAATCCCGTATGCTTTGAGGGAAGGGGATACGGCGAGGCAAATGGTTTTCTCAGTACGGCTTGCATCAGCGACAACAAGGTTAGTGGTCACCGGATCAAGCTTTCGTTCCATACACTCGACCGAAGCATAGAAGGATTTTAAGTCGATTGCGATATACGTCCTATTCTTCATGTTCGTTCTTTGAGCGCCTCCTTTAAAAAAATACCTGCTCGATGAATTGGAATTTATCAAATGCGCGGTATATAGGTTTTATATCTCAACGCTTACCAACTTCTGTTGACGAAAAGCAGCGTATTCTTCGGCAAGACTGTGGAGTTTTTGTTTTTCATGGGCCTTACCCCACAAAGTCATTTTGACTTCCATTCCCTTGCCTTTTTTCTTACTTGTCCAAATACCATTACTGGCTCCATTTCTTCTGAAACAGTTTCCCACATGCGCTTTCCCTGTTTTGGGGAACATCCTAACCAACTTACAAATGTATCAACAGTTGTCGGTCCATAACAATGCAAAAACTTTCGCACACGCGCCGACAAGCTCCGCTATATCCGTTCTTTGATATTTTTTATCTAAATGATGAGAGTGTAGCCTAAAACTTCTGATTTGTTCAACGTTTATTTCACCCATATTATATATTCCTTTTTATTTTGCTGTGCTCTCATGCTGCTCCACGTAAAATTGATAGCGCTCTTCATAAGAGACTTCACGAATAATTTGGTTAATCGTCCACGTATAGCCGAAAGGGTCTGTAATTTCTGCATATTTTGTACCCATGAACTCAGATACCTCCTGCCCGACCACAGCGCCATTCTCTATGGCTCTTTTGAGCACAGCTTCCGTATCGTCCACAATCATCTGAAGCCATATAGAGTCGATCTCATCTCTTTTCGGGGGATAACAGTTATAAGATGCATTTTCATCAATCAGCCGTAATTCAACGTTTCCAACTATAATATTTGCCTCGTTTACACCTGTTTTGTGCGGGAAGTGAAATACATCGCCCCGTTTGGCATCAAATACTCTCTCGTAAAATGTCATTGCCTTCATCGCATCTGCTACAACCATGTTCAATGTTAATTTACTACCCATATTTTTGCGCTCCTTTTCTTGTTTTCTATATTGTAATACTTTTCAACCTATCCTCCAGTTGGGCAAGAACCAGCGGCCATGCCTGTTCATGCTTGTCCCTCGATTCTTCATCTGGAAACCCTGCATGATTTAATCGTAATATTGTTCCATTCTCAGCTTTTTTTAATTCCACAGTCACAACCGTTTCAGCGCCTTTGGTTCCGTCGGCACCCGTCAGCCATGTAAGTTCAACCAGCTGGTCAGGCACAAGTCGAAGAAAACGGCCATAGTGAGGATGACGCTTCCCTTCAAAGGCTGTTTCAAAGTAAAAAACGGTGTTGACTTCCCCTTTCATCAGGACTGAACCTGGTTCTGCAAACCATAGGTCAAACTGTTCAGTCCAAGCACGGTACAATACATTGGATGGAAATGGTATTGTCCTATCTACAGAAAGACTGAATGGTCGTAATGATAAATCAGGTGTACAAATGGGCATTGCTTGTTTCGCTTGTTTCATAGGTTAATCTCCTCGTATTAAATGTTTATTCTGCTAATAACGCTTTATACAATCCGCTGTTAAACTTCCCGACAAATTCAAATTTATTTGTCATTATCTTTTGTTTTCAAGAATACATACAAAAGACCAACTATCCCAATAATCAACCCAATTAATACCCATGGAACGGTAATCCCAATACCAAGATCAAAAAAGCAATTATTTAGGCTATCAGATGCTAACTCTAAAACTATTCCAAATAAAATTAGTGCAATTCCTTGTATTTGTTTTTTCATTATAGGTATTCCTCCGTTAAATTCTGATTAATCTGTTTGATTTATCAATAATATAGCATCCACTTGATTGCCAAATATACTTATACATGAAATAATATCAGATTTATTTCATGTATAAGTATATTATAGCTGAAAACAACGATTATGTCTCCTACTTATATTGTGCGATCACATCCTAATTATATCCATATTAACACAAAAAAGCACATAGAACAAGTGTTCTTTGTGCTTTTTGTTTTGATATTTACACTTTATTGTTATTACGCCTTTTTTCCATCCAAAGAAACATGCCTTATATGCCTTTAGGATACAAAAAATGGCCGTTGAACCTAGCATCCCTTGATACCAAGTTATATTTATGAATTTCCGGTGTAGATATGGACAGCATCCCTTAGAAAGGCTGCCATTCCTGGTTGTGTCTTGTCGTAGTAGGCAGTGAACCGTTCATCATCTACATACATTTGGGCCAAGGCTGCATGAGCTTCCTTGCTGTAGCTGCTCCAGGTGAAGGTAAGCCACTTTTTGTGGAGCTCGGCGGTTTTTTGGGCTAGTTCTCCGGCGGGATCTCCGGTTGCGAAGGCTGCTTCCAGGGTGTCAAGCACCTCCTGGCCTAGTTTTTCGAATTCATCGTATTGTTCTTTTGTCATGTTCATCAGCTTTTGGTTAGATTCATTAACCTGTTCTTCTCCGTATTTTTCTCTGATTTCTTTTCCGTATTTTTGTTCATTTTCTTCTACTAGCTTTTTCTTGAAGCCTTGGAATTTTTCATTGTCTTTCATATTTATGTTTCCTTTCTTATACTCTAGGGTTTTTTTTACGTTCTCGATTAATAAATCGAGCTGTTTCTTTTCTGCAAGGAGCTTTTCCAGATGATTTTCCAGGGCTTTTTCTTCATTAAATTCTTTGGCAGTTATGATATTTTTGATGGTATCCAGGCTGACACCCATTTCGCGGTAGAACATAATCTGCTGCAGCAGATCTACCTCTGCCTGCCCATAGATGCGGTAATTCGAAGAATTGATTCTTGCCGGCTTTAGAATTCCAATTTCATCGTAATACCGAAGTGTTCTGGTACTCACTCCAGCCAGTCTGCTTAGTTTTTGAATCGTGTATTCCATCATAACCTCCATTTAATTTAAGTTCCTGTTTGTCATTTCATGTGGGCTAAAAAATCCTCATTTTAATGCCCGGTAACTCCTTACAAGCATAGTCTATACCTTTACGTAGCGTCAATGTCAACAGTTTTTTTTAATATTTTAATATTTTTAATATTCCTGTTCGATTGCAGAAATAACCCGACATAAACTTATAAGCAGTATACTGACGATCTGATATATCTCAAATTGTCAGTATACTGCTTTTTTATTGTTTATAGCATTAATTGTGAAATTGTATCTTTCTATGAGGTGGCAAGCGGCTTAATGGTCATATTAGTATCAGCCCAAAGTCCTACCAAGGATATTCTTCTCCTGTATTATCAATAAAAATAGGACCATTTACATCACACATACCGTCAAATAACTCCACCAGTTTGCATGCTGTTTCATAAGGGTCTAAATGCGCATGCTTTCCTCCCATATCCGTTCTCATCCAGCCTGGATGTACGCTTAACACAAGAATATTATCCTTTTTCAAATAATTAGCAAGAAGTTTTGTTCCCATATTAAGTGCTGCCTTTGACATGCAATAGTCGAATTCCTTCTCTCTTTTGCAGGTAGTAAGGCTTCCACTTTCAGAAGAAATATTAATTATTTTTCCTTGTGGACTTTTTCTAACAAAATCCACAAATGCCTTCGCTACACGGATAGGACCTAATCCGTTAATATCATATACATCAAGACACTCATCAATATCAGCCTTTTCTAATACTTCAAAAGAGCTTTCACTATGCACAGCCGCATTATTCACAATAATATCCAATCTATCAGTATAGCTTTTCACCAATTCTACTGTCTTATCTACCGACTTTGTGCTTCTTACCTCAAGCTCTACCGGTATTAAGGATTTAGGATACGCTTCTTTTAATTTCACTATGCCGGGAGACTGAAGGTTTCTAACGCCTGCAAATACAGTATCTCCATCTTCTAAATATTTTTGTACAAAGAAAAATCCAAGTCCTCTTGATGCTCCTGTGACCAGTATATTTCGTTCCATATTCTTCATCCTCCTAAATGTTAAAAAATATCCTTCTTCGCCAGCTTATAATCTGCGATTGCTAACTTCGTCTTACAAATGGCCGTTTTTGCATAATATACTATACCTTTCCTGTTTCAATTGTATTTCGGTTATGAAGCCCATACTTCAGATCTTCTAAATTATATAATATTAAATTATTTAAACATCTCCATTATATACCAATAGCTTAGAAATTCCAAAGCATTTATCTATTTTTCTATAGCAAAATTCACCCGCTTATAAATGAATCAAAAGGTACAAATATTTACTCAATCAATGGATCATTCCAACTCAAAATAGTCCATTACCGACGTTTCACGAAATCCGCAGGACTTGTATAAATTGAGGGCCGTCGCATTCTCAGCGGCAACCTGAAGCATAATGTCCGTTGCATTTGCAGCCTTCAATTTTTCTATGGCGCCCAGTAGAATTGCCCGCCCAAGGCCTTTTCCACGGTGCTCCGGCAAAACACCAAGCCCGTAGATTCCTCCAAGCCCATTCGCCAACTGCAGATGGACTTTTCCGATGAGCTGATCATCCTTTCTCGCAAGATAAATGGTCATGCCCCGTCTCTCCTCATCCTCCGGAAGTAGGATATTCCCATTCTCTTCCTCAAGACGGTCACCCCAATAAATCGCATTTTGACGGGCTATCTCAAAAGCATCTGCATTAGTGGCCTTTCTAAAGTTGATGTCATACAGCTGTTTCTTGCTTATCTCAGAGAATTCATCATGCAGATACATCTCAAATTCCGAGACGCTATATACCGCTCCGACTTTTTCTAAAAACTTCTGTCCGGGAGTAGACCTTCTATCACATAATAGGAGAACACTGCCTGCATTTCTCCGTCTGCACTCTGCAAGAGCCAATTCAAACAATTTTGAAAAAATCCCTTGCCGCCGGTAATTCGGATGCACCATGCCGGTAACCTCGAAAGCCGATGCACCTCCAAAGGCAGCTATCCCAATATACCCTACCAGCTGCGCACCGGAAAAGTACATGAATTCATTGATGTCATGAATATTGGCACTGTCAGTACAATTCACAGCATCACTAAGCTTATAGTCAAGTTCCAGCTTTAACGTGATTTGGTCTTCATTGGAGCAGTGCAATTGCAGTGAATGGATTATATCATAATCTTCCTGGCGAAGGTAAGCGTTTAGCTTAATCCATGGTTCATTTATTGTTGTTTTATTCATAGGAACTCCTTGTTTAAATAATATATTTTGTTCTATCAGCAGTAAAATCTATATCATATCTCGTTCCATGATTAAAAAGTATCCCGTCTGTAAGACGGATACGGAGAATACATGTGTTGGGGTCACTTTCATCCGTATGTCCATTGTAATACCATTGGGAAAATACTTCTCTTAGGTTTGCGGCAAGTTCAGAATTGCGTTCATCGCATGGGTGCCCGATATTTTCACCGATACCGTGGGCAGTAAACCATTCTCCACATACAGCGACTTTGGGGTTCTTTGTTATCTGCTTCATTTTATTGGAAAGAGCGTATGTAACTGTATAAAAGCTCCCATCTTCATAATAACTATTGACAATGCGAACATGCGGAATTTCCTCATTTGCGGTTGCAACCGAAATAAGGGTATCATGGCCAAACCGTTCGGCCATAAGTTCCTGTGCTTTTGTAATATCTTTTTTATCCATACTTTTCCCATCCTCCTGTTATTATATAAAATAGTATAAAAAGCAGATATTTAAATTTTAAGTGGCAGCATTTATCGGAAGTATATTCCGTACAATTGCACCTCTAAAATATATTAACTAAACATATCAACTTTAACAAAAAAATTATACCAGATTGTTATTCATATTTCCATATGACTTTATAAACTCTCAAAATCGTACAATGTGGAAATTACTTTTTCAATTGACTGCTCAAAATCGATGTGTTTGAGGGATGATAAAAATCTCTTTATTTAAAACCACAAATTTCTGATTTGAATTTTGCATGGATTATTTCCTGGTATTGCTATATAATAGCATTAAGGAATGATAGTCAAAATATACGAAGGAATATGGTTTTGTTATATAGGTTTTGTTATATAGGTTTTGTTATATGGGTTTTGTTATATGGGTTTTGTTTATATAGGTTTTTTATAGAAGGGGGAATGATACAAGTGAAAAAGCTGCTTACATTTTTCTTATTTGTTTTTATTTTATTGCTCGTTGGCTGCCAGCGTAAGGAAGGCGATTTGAACCAGGTGCCCCCTACGGATGGGATGGTTTCTGTCACGGGCTCCGTTGATGATTATTCAGACATTCAAAATGACCTGGTGTACCGCGATTATGGTACAGGGATCAGGCTTTCCTCTAATTCGAAGCTCACCATTTCCCAGCTTGATCTAGGCTTGAAGGATGAAACGGCGATTATCTGTGCGGTTAATTTAGAAAATAATGAAGTAATTAAGCTATCTGATTACGAGCCATATCAGGATATTTCATTTACTCCGGTCTCCGACGGAGTGTATCAGCTAATTGCTGAAATCAGCACTGGGGAACGAAGGGATCTGACTCCGGGAGCAATGGTTGAGACCACAGCCACAGAAGCGGACAATAATGGTTTTATACTGTTACAGTAGTGCTGGTACCCCCCAATGACTCCCTGTGTCTTTACTATCTGATTGGTTCATATCATTAGAACCCTCCACTATAACACCAGACTTCAATATGGTGATATTATGGTGTAAAAAAATGGTGGTGATAAAATGAATACTTACAAGACCTCGGAAATTGCACATCGTATTGGAATCCATCCAAACACAGTACGGCTTTATGAAGAGCTGGAACTGATTCCCAAGCCAGAGCGTAAAGCGAACGGTTATCGTGTTTTTACAGATTTCCATATGGAGCAGATCAATTTTGTAAGAATTGCCCTAAAGGTTGAGGTTCTGCAAAATGGTCTGCGAAAGCAAGCAATTGCTATTATTAAGACCTCCGCTCTTGGAAATTTTAGCAGGGCAATCTGCTTAACAAAGCATTATCTGGAACAGATTAGAAATGAACAAGGAAATGCCGAGGAAGCCATAGCAATTACCGAAAAGCTACTATCAGGTGACAGCCAGGAAATAGGCACTAGGTTTTTAACCAGAAAAGAAGCGGCTGATTATTTAAAAATCTCGATAGATGCCTTAAGAAATTGGGAAATGAACGGCTTGCTGACAGTAAAACGGAAGCAAAATGGCTACCGCGTTTATACCGATGAAGATATCAGGCGGTTGAAAATCATACGCTGCCTGCGCCTGGCAAATTACTCTCTTTCAGCAATTTTGCGGCTGCTGGATACTCTATCCCAAAATCCCGGAGCGGACATCCGGCAAGTGATTGATACCCCAAAAGAAAATGACGATATTATTTCTGTATGCGATAAGCTGCTCACATCCCTGTATTACGCTGAACAAAACGCAGAAGCTATGCTCGGTTGCCTTGAGAAAATGAAAATACAGTTTCAGGAGAACCCTACACTTTAACACCAGACTTTGTTCTGGTGTTATTCTTTTCATGCAAAGAAAATATAGGAGGAATTAAATTGCATGGAAACAACGGTTGAAGTAAAAAAGCTATGCAAGTCTTATGACCAGGTTAAGGCGGTAGAGAATGTCAGTATATCAATTTGCCGTGGGGAAGTATTTGGCTTGCTGGGCGCAAATGGCGCGGGTAAAAGCACCACAATTGAGTGCGTTTTAGGAACAAAGAAACAAGATGGCGGAACAGTGTCCATTTTGGGAATGGCTCCGCAGAAGGAGCGAAAAAAATTGTTTGAGAGGGTTGGCGTCCAATTTCAGGAAGCTAACTACCAGGACAAAATAAGGGTGGCTGAACTTTGTGAGGTTACGGCTTCTCTCTACAAAGCCCCTTTGAATTATGTCACTCTCCTAAAACAATTCGGACTTTCTGACAAGCTGAAAAGCTTTGTCAGTGAGCTTTCGGGAGGCCAGAAGCAAAGGCTTTTTATTGTTCTGGCGCTGATTCCAAACCCCGAGGTCGTATTCCTGGACGAGCTGACCACGGGCTTGGATGCCAAGGCACGGCGGGATGTTTGGAAAAGCCTATCCGAATTAAAAGCGAAGGGGATTACTATTTTATTAACCTCTCATTTCATGGACGAGGTGGAAGCCCTTTGCGACAAAATTATGATTCTGAAAAAAGGAAAATGCTCCTTTTATGGCACGGTACAAGAAGCGATGGCAAGCAGCCCTTATGAAAAATTTGAGGACACATACCTTTGGTACACAGACGAGGAGGTGGAAAATGAAAGCGTTTAGAGTCCTTCTTAAAACAGAAATCCGGTTATCCCTGCGCGGGATGGATATGTTTATTTTTGCTATCTGTATGCCTGTTGCTGCCGTTATTATCCTGGGAGCAGTATTCGGAAATAAACCTGCTTTTGACGGTGCAGAATATACCTTTTTGGAGCAATCCTTCGGTGCGGTATCAACGATTGCCATTTGTGCCGGAGGTGTCATGGGGCTTCCTTTAGTCGTATCCGACTATCGAAGCCGAAGGATATTAAAGCGGTTCCAGGTAACACCCACCAGTCCTGCCCTTATCCTGGCAGTACAGGTTGTCATTTATGCGCTTTATTCCATTGCTTCACTTATTCTTGTTTACATGGCAGGGGCAATATTTTTTGGCTACCGGCTGCACGGCTCATGGCCTCAATTCTTGGTAGCATACTTATTGGTTATGCTGTCAATGTTCAGCATTGGGCTGCTGGTGGGAGGAATTGCGCCAAATATGAAAATAGCAAGTGCCGCCGCCAGCCTGCTGTATTTTCCAATGCTTATTTTTTCAGGCGCTACTCTGCCTTACGAGGTGATGCCCGTTGCACTTCAAAAAATAGTGAATATATTGCCATTAACACAGGGAATAAAGCTTCTCAAAGCCGCTTCACTTGGCCTGCCAATAGACGGTGTCTTCCTTCCGGTGATAGTGATGCTTGTGGTTGCAGTGATATGCATCACTATTTCCCTCCGCTTTTTTAAATGGGAATAGGCTTCCCCTATTCCCTACATTGCCTCCTTCATGCCCCGCACAAATTCCACTACATGGGGAATACAATCCTTTCCGTAGCTTGCAATTATTTTCACTATGGCGCTGCCTACGATAACTCCGTCGGAAAAACCGGACATCCTCTTGGCCTGCTCCGGGGTCGAGATACCAAAGCCTATGGCGCAGGGAATGTCCTTTACTTCCTTCACCTGGCGGATCATATCCTCTGCTGCGCTGCCGATTTCATTTCGGGTGCCGGTTACTCCCATGGAGGATACGCAGTAAAGGAAGCCTTCTGCTTCTTTTGCTATCCTATGTATTCTCTCCCTGGAGGTCGGGGCGATCATGGAGATTAGGGTGATTCCGTATTTCTCACAATAGGGCTGTAATTCGGTTTTTTCATCATAGGGTACATCCGGCACAATGATGCCGTCAATCCCTGCTTTTTTGCAGTTATCCATAAAGCGATCCGTGCCGTAAGTATAGACCGGGTTTGCATAGGTCATGAATACCAGGGGGACATCGCTTACCTTTCTGATTCTGGTAACCATGTCAAAGATTCTGTCCGTTGTTACACCGCCGGACAGGGCACGGTAATCCGCATCCTGGATCACAGGCCCTTCCGCAACCGGATCAGAGAAGGGGATGCCAAGCTCAATGATATCCGCTCCCGCTTCTGCCATACAGATGACCAGCTCCTGCGTTACCTCAAGGCTGGGATCCCCCGCCGTAATAAAAGGGATGAACGCCTTTTTATTCTGAAATGCTGCTTCGATTCTATTCATAGATCTGTACCCCCCTGTATCTTGCAATCGCCGCCACGTCCTTATCACCACGGCCGGATAAATTTATTACCAGGATCTGATCCCTGCCCATCGTGGGTGCCAGCTTTTTTGCATAAGCAACTGCATGGGCACTTTCGATGGCAGGAATGATTCCCTCCGTTCTGGAGAGGTATTCAAAGGCTTCCACCGCCTCCTGGTCCGTTGCTGCTACATATTCTGCACGCTTTATATCATGGAGGTAGGCATGCTCCGGTCCGATCCCCGGATAGTCTAATCCGGCAGAAATGGAATATACCGGCGCAATCTGTCCATATTCATCCTGGCAGAAGTAGGATTTCATTCCATGGAAAATACCCGGGGTTCCGGTGGCTATGGTTGCCGCTGTTTTGTCCGTGTCGACGCCAAGCCCGGCAGCCTCACAGCCGATCAGTCTCACCGACCCGTCCCCAATAAAATCATAGAAAATCCCCATGGCATTGCTGCCTCCGCCCACACAGGCGATTACGGCATCAGGTAATTTTCCTTCCTTTGCCAGCAGCTGCTCCTTTACTTCCTTTCCGATCACGCTCTGGAAATCACGGACCATCATCGGGAACGGATGGGGTCCCATTACGGAGCCCAGCACATAGTGGGTGTCCTCAACCCGCTTTGTCCATTCCCTCATGGTTTCATTGACCGCATCCTTTAAGGTCATTGTACCTGAGGTAACGGCATGTACCTTTGCCCCCAGCAGCTCCATGCGGAATACATTTAATGCCTGGCGGTCCGTGTCTTCTTTTCCCATGAAGATCTCACATTCCAGGCCTAATAGGGCCGCTGCTGTTGCTGTCGCAACACCGTGCTGGCCTGCCCCTGTCTCTGCGATCACCCTCTTTTTTCCCATTTTTTTAGCCAGCAATACCTGTCCGAGGACATTATTGATCTTGTGGGACCCTGTGTGGTTTAAATCCTCCCTTTTAAGGTAAATTTTCGCCCCTCCCAGATCCCTTGTCATTTTCTCAGCATAATACAATAAAGAGGGCCTGCCTGCATAATTATTTAGCAGATCCTCCAGCTCCCTGCAAAATTCCTCATCCTGTTTATAATGCAGATATGCTTCCTCTAATTCTATTATTGCGTTCATCAAGGTTTCGGGGATGAACTGCCCTCCGTGAATACCGAATCTTCCTTTTGACATTATTTCACGCTCCTAACTTTCGCTATGATATCCGTTATTTTCTCCCTATCCTTATACCCTTCCGTTTCCACCCCGCTGCTCACATCAATGCAATAGGGCTTTGTTAAGGCCATGGCCTTATTTACATTTCCCGTATTGATACCTCCCGCAAGGAAAAATGGTTTTGTCAGCCCTTTGATTACAGACCAGTCAAAGCTTATGCCGCTTCCGCCGTATTCCTCTTCCTTGTAGGCATCCAGCAGAAGGAAATCGCAGGCCAGGCTTTTCGCCTTTTCAATATCCTCTGCCGACCTTACCCTGATTGCCTTAATGACCGGCTGCGCTATCCTCTTCTTAAGCTCCAGCAAATAAGCCTCATCCTCATCCCCATGCAGCTGGACCAGGTCTATGATCCCCGCCTGGCAGAGCCGTATGATTGTCCCGGGCTCCTCATTAACAAATACTCCAACCGCCGGAATTTCCGGGCGAAGTCTTTGCTTTAGCTCCCAGGCCTGTTCTTCGCTGACCTGCCTCTTGCTTTTTGCAAATACAAAGCCAATATAGTCCGGTTGGGCTTTGTTTACCATATCAATATCAACGGGTCTTGAAAGG
>JARKQP010000133.1 GCA_029974875.1 Mobilitalea sp. | reverse complement strand
ACATGGCCTTCTTTAAAGAGGATATCGCTATAGAGTTAAGTAAAACAGAGCAAAAACTCCTCCGCCTCTTGGTAGAAAACCAGGGTGTTACCTTAAGCAGGGCGGTCCTGCTGGACCGCATCTGGACGGATGGTGCCGATTTTGTGGATGAAAATGCACTTTCCGTAGCCGTCAAACGCCTGCGGGACAAGCTGGATGCAGGACAATATATCAAAACAGTCTACGGTCTAGGCTATGTATGGGCGGTGAAGCAAAATGACTGAATGGAACCTTATCCTGCTGATCCTTGCATTATCAGCTGTTATACTATGCTGCATAGCCCTGGTATTTCAGCACCGCAAGCTAAAGAAAACCCTGCTTACGCTTAAGCAAATGCTAAACAGCGCCATAGACGGCAGCTTTACGGAGCATTCCTATGACGAAAGCCTCCTCTCCTCAGTGGAAAGCAGCTTGAACCGGTATTTGACTTCTTCAGTCGTATCAGCACGCAACTTAGCAGCCGAGAAGGAGAAAATCAAAGAGCTGCTGGCCGATATTTCCCATCAGACCAAAACTC
The DNA here is from genome assembly GCA_029974875.1 of Mobilitalea sp. Next base: position 22,095 of record JARKQP010000133.1, on the reverse strand, counting down.
CCCTTTCTAATATTTTGCTCTATGCACAGCTGTTGGAGGAGCAGGAGCTGCCAGCAGAAAGCAGGAATTGTGTAGCTGCATTACAGGGGCAGGCTGAAAAGCTTAATTTTCTAATTGCCTCCCTGGTGAAATTATCCCGGTTGGAAACAGGGGTTTTCACCCTGCATCCGGTTCCGGGCGCCATTATGCCTATATTGGAGGCGGCGGCCGGACAGTTCCTGCAAAAGGCGGTGCAGAAAGAGATCCAGTTGACCGTGGACTCCGCGGATGTTCCTGCAGTGTTCGATCCCAAATGGACCACAGAGGCTCTCTGTAACCTGGTGGATAACGCCATCAAGTATACGCCCCCTGGAGGAAGGGTACAGATTTCAGTCAAGGAATACGATCTGTTTTGCCGTATCGATGTAAAGGATACGGGAATCGGGATTTCAGAGGAGGAACAGGCAAAGATATTTACACGCTTTTATCGTTCCCCGTCTGTGAATGAGCATGAAGGAGTAGGTATTGGCCTGTATCTGACCCGCCAAATTTTAAATGGCCAAGGCGGATACATCAAAGTGGCATCCACTTTGGGCAGTGGCTCTGTATTTTCCATGTTTTTGCCCCGCGAAGCTTAGCACCCTTTACGGGACAAACGCTCCTTATGAAACAGGCACTCCTTGTGAAACAATCACTTCTTATGAAGCAACCACTCCTTCTAACAATAAGATAAGCAATTCTTACGAAATAAGATAAACAACTCTTGCGAAATAAGATAAACAATTCTTACAGTTTTGTAAGAATTATTTGCCCACCGGAAAGATTCTGGAAAGAAACCTATGCTAAAATCTGTGTTGTAGAATTAAAAAGGATTATTTTTAATTTGGTACAATGCAGACTTTATCTTTGGAGGTACTTATCATGACAATTTTACAGACCCATGATCTAAAAAAGATTTACGGCACCGGGGAAAACGCCGTCCACGCCCTAGCAGGGGTCAACCTGCAGGTGGAAAAGGGCGAATTTGTGGCTATCGTCGGCACCTCCGGCAGCGGCAAAAGTACGCTTTTGCACATGCTGGGCGGGCTGGACCGCCCCAGCAGCGGCACCGTCACAGTAGACGGCAAAAACATCTTTTCCTTAAAGGATGAGGAGCTTACCATCTTCCGCCGCCGTAAGATCGGCTTCGTGTTCCAGAATTATAACCTGGTTCCGGTACTTAATGTCTATGAAAACCTGGTGCTGCCCATCCAATTGGACGGCAACACGCCGGACTCCGGTTATATAAGCAACATTATTGAAACACTGGGCTTACAGTCCAAGCTGTCAAACCTCCCGGGCAACCTTTCCGGCGGACAGCAGCAACGGGTTGCCATTGCCAGGGCCCTGGTTACAAAGCCCGCTATTATTCTGGCAGATGAGCCCACGGGAAACCTGGATTCCAAAACCAGCCAGGATGTGCTGGGGCTTCTAAAGGTCACCAGCCAGAAATTCGTCCAAACCATCGTGATGATTACCCACAACGAGGAAATCGCCCAACTTGCCGACCGCATCATCCGTATTGAGGATGGGCTCATCGTTGCCAGGTAAGGGGGTGGAATGCAGAATGAATGTAGCTAACCAAAAATGTATCCGCCAACTGAGCATAAAATCCATGAAGGCGGCAAGGACAAGGAACCTCATTGCCGTCCTCGCCATTGCCCTGACTGCCCTGTTGTTTACCTCCCTGTTCACAGTGGCTCTCTCCATCAACCGCTCCATCCAGGAGTCCAATTTCCGCCAAGCCGGAGGCTGGAGCCACGGAGGCTTCAAATATCTGACCAAGGAACAGTATGACGACCTAAAAACCGATCCCCTGATTAAGCAATACGGCCTGCGACGCTTTGTGGGCATGCCCCTGGAAGAACCCTTCAATAAATCCCATGTGGAAATAGGCTACAGTGATAAAACCCAAGCCCACTGGATGTACTGTGACCCTGTGGAAGGCCGCCTTCCTAAGGAAGATACGGACGAAGCCGCCACCGACACCCACGTTCTGGAGCTGCTGGGCGTCAAGCCTGTGTTAGGGGAAAAGTTTACCCTGACCTTTGACGTGGATGGAACCTCTGTCACAAAAACCTTCACCCTGTGCGGCTGGTGGAAATATGATGAAGCCATTGTTGCCAACCATGTGCTGATTCCCCATAGCCGTGCCCAGGAAATCTACGATCAGGTAGGCATCGGGGACGGCATCAGTCAGAACGGCCTGATCGGCTCCTGGAATATGGACATAATGCTTGGCAGCTCACTGCACATTGAGCAGGATCTAAATAAAATACTGGAAGATCACGGTTATCAGGGGGTAGGTCCCTCCTCAAAAAGCAATTATATCATGACCGGCGTCAATTGGGGCTATACCGGTGCACAGCTGGCAAACAACCTGGATCCCTTCACTGCTGCCGCCATTGCAGGGCTGCTGTTGATTATTATTTTTACAGGATACCTCATTATCTATAACGTATTCCAGATCTCCGTCTCCAACGACATCCGCTTCTACGGACTGCTCAAGACCATCGGCACCACAGGCCGGCAGCTGAGGCGTATCATAAGACAGCAGGCTCTGCTGCTGTCGCTGTTTGGCATCCCCCTGGGTCTGCTGGCAGGCTACGGTGTGGGTATTAAGCTGACCCCTGTCGTATCGTCCCAGCTTAACGGAGTAGTGCCAGGCACTATATCGGCAAGCCCGGTGATTTTCATCGCTTCATCTGTCTTTGCCCTGGTCACGGTCATGATTTCCTGCCGAAGACCGGGACGCATGGCAGCGCGGGTATCCCCGGTGGAAGCGGTGCGCTATACAGAGGCAACAGGCTCCAAAAAGACCCTGCGAAAGTCACAGTCCCGTGCATCATTGCCCAAAATGTCCTGGGCTAATCTGGGACGCAACCGCAGTAAAACTGCGGTTACGGTAATCTCCCTGTCCCTGGCGGTATTGCTGCTTAACATGACAGTTACCTTTGCAAATGGCTTTGATATGAATAAATATCTTTCCAACATGGCTTCGGATTTTATTCTGTCGGATGCAGGTTATTTCCAGGTAAACCATCTCTGGAGCGGCGAGGATGCCCTGCCGGAGGATGTCATCTCCCTGATAGAAGCCAGACCCGGCATCACAGCAGGCGGACGGGTCTATGGTAAAGACAGCGCCATTGAGGAATTTGTTACTGAGGATTATTACCGGGCAAGGATGAGCAGATGGAACGATGAAGCCGCTTTGGATCACCTCGTTTCCCGCACCGAGAAAAATGCAGCAGGCCTCCTTGCAGACCGGGCACAGCTCTACGGTATGGAAGGCTACGCCCTCGACAAGCTCCGGCTGCTGGAGGGTGATTTATCCAAGCTCCACGAACCGGGTGGGCGCTATGTTGCCGCAGTATTCATGGATGATGACTATGGAACCCCTGACATGAGCTCCCACTGGGCACGCCTTGGGGATACCATTACCCTGCGCTATGTGGAGGAGTATGAATATTATGACCCTAACACAGGCAAGATCCTGGATCCTAATAATATTTCCGAGGACCAGCTCTATAGCGCCCGGGCAAAGACCTATCAGGACATTGATTACGAGGTGGCAGCCCTGGTCTGTGTGCCCATCTCCCTCAGCTACCGATATTTCGGATCCGATGAGTTTGTCATGAACGACCAGACCTTTATCCGCGACACGGGTACTGATTCTGTCATGTATTACGCCTGTGACGTTAATGATGAGGATACTGCCACAATGGAAGCCTTCTTTTCCGATCTGACAAAGGAGCAGCTGCCCCAGTTCGACTATGAGAGCAAGGCGACCTATGCCGAGCAATTCGAGTCCTTCCGCAATATGTTCCTGATGCTGGGAGGCGTACTGAGCTTTATTATCGGACTGGTGGGCGTGCTTAATTTCCTCAACGCCATCTTAACCGGTATCCTGATCCGCCGCCGTGAGTTTGCAATGCTCCAGTCCATCGGCATGACCGGCAAACAGCTAAAAACCATGCTCATCCTTGAAGGCCTGTATTATGCCCTCGGTGCCATACTGGTGTCACTGGCCCTCAGTACAGCTCTCGCGCCGTTACTGTCTAACGCGCTGGGCAGCATGTTCTGGTTCTTTACTTTCCGTTTCACTGTATGGCCTATTCTTGTCCTGCTGCCAGTTTTTGCTGCACTTGGCAGCATACTGCCGCTAGCAGTCTACCGCGCTGTCTCCAGGTACCCCATCGTGGAGCGTCTGCGGGAGGTAGAATAGACAGGAGCCTGCAATTGTAGCCCTGATATAAGAATGTTATGGTATTAAAATAAGTGCAGATGTTTTAAGCATTGGTGATTTGCTTAACATCTGCACTTTTATGATGTTGAATATGTCCCTTAACAATAACTTACTGCATAGAAAATGGGCACTACTATAATTTCAGGAATATCAGAGCGAACCGTTACCCGATAAAATCCTCCCCATAATCAAGCAATTGATAGAGCTCCCTTGTGATCTCTTTATCGAACATGAGATTAGGGCCATTATCCAATGCAATTCCGGGGCAGCTGTCACCGTTAAGCCATCCAAGTTCAGTGGTGCCATCCGAAAAGCTAAAGCAAACCTCGATGTTATAGCCACATTTTCCATATCCGGTCGTGACCTTTGCTGTTTTCAGTATCCGTCCTGCCATATCCCTTGCAGCATCTCCTTCGAGTATGACGGTGTTCCCCTTATCCTCCGGCTCCAGTACACGCAGCTCTACGCGGGTTACATCCCGAAGACGTTCCAGGTCAAATTTAGGCCCCCAAAGCTCAATGAGTATCCGACCCAGCTCGGCGGATTCAATGCGCCAGTTCTCAAAAGTAAAGGCTCCACCTATACTCTGCACGCTGACATCCACATAAACAGCCTTTTTGTAGCGGATAGGCCCCCAAAGATAGATGCAATTGTAGACATTTCCATCCGTTAAGACGTATAGGTTGAGCCAATAATCCTGAAAATCAGCCTGCGCCCAATCGACTTTGGAAGAATCCTGTAGTACCTTTGCCGTATTAATTTCACTTATGATTTTTTCTAAGGTTTCTTCATCTATGGAAATGGATTTTTCCTCATGAGGACGAGTTGGGACAAAGGCAAAGGCTAGCCTTCCTGACGGTATCGAAACAGCCTCCGTTCCCTTTGGAAAATCCGTCTTATTGTCCGTTTCCCAATAGACATTAGGGAGCAGCTTGGCATTCATAAATACTTTATTTAACTCGTCGCCTTCAGGATAGATCTTTGGTAGTCCGCCGGGCATGGCAGGTTCTGCTGTGGGGCTGGGGCTTACGTCCAATTCAGAGGACGGTAAGTCCAGGGATGGAGAGTTTTTAGATGCAGATATTGCAGGAATAGATGTTGCAGGAGCGAATGGTGCTGGGGTGGATGCTTCAGAGGCAGATATTACCGGGGTTGGTGTAATAGGTGCAGGTATATCTGGTGAACCGCCGCATCCAGACAGCAGCAAGGCACAGGAAGCGGATAACACAAATAATATTGATACCGGCTTTCTTTTCATGTTCAAATTCTCCCTTCTAAATTCACTCAACTCCTGATCCGAATTTCCAGCCTAGGATCTGTTACCTCATATTTTGTGCAACGTATACCGCTGTTTTGGCAATCGGGGATACATCTCCGTAGGAACGTTCCATATCTTTATCGGAAAGCGCTCCCCAAAGCATGTAATTAACATCTTTATAGCTCCAGCTGGCAAGCACGCCTTTTATTTCCTTACCGGACACTGCGTACTGTACCTTAATTTCTATATAATCTTCACCCTTAAAGGTTCTGGCAGACCAGTTCTCCGTCCGTTTCTTATCAAAGGAATAGGTAATCCCGGACAAGGTCTGGATATCTTCCTTTCCGGCACGAAGCACCATGTCTGTCTCAACAAATTTATCGTAATATTCTACCTGGGCAATGCTTTCGTCTATGATGCTATAGGTGGGATTTCCAATCCAATTTTCATTTTCAGGCAAAAGAACTGTGATACCCAGCTTGTTGAAATACTCTGCCGCTTCAACCGGTGGTTCCTCCGGCTCAGCAGTAGGGGACGGCGGCAGTTCAAATAAGCCTACTGACAGGGAGGAATTCGGGGGCATATATTTCATAAGCTCATCCGAGAATCCCATCATCTGTTCCTTAGTAAAATCCGCTTCATTCATTTGGTAAATCTGAAGATAAAGTCCATCCCCGTACCGGGACAGCTTCTGCCCGATGGCACGGATATCTGAAGTAGCAGCATCCAGGTCGTAAATTTCCTCCTGCTCCTTGCTCCTGTTGGTGCCCTCAAGCAGGGTAAAATACGGCTCTTCATTTTCAACGAGCTCCGGGCTTTTCCACACATAAAGCTCCAATCCCTTAAAGGCCTGAAGCTTTTCTCCCTCTGCATTGTCTTCGAAGGAAAAGTCTTCCGGTAGCGGAGCGTTTCCCTTCTTATATTTCCAAGAGGAAAGCCAGCCGTATCCGGCATCATAATAGTCGCCGTCAATAAAAAGCTGGACATTGCCAATGTTGGTTACCCTATGGCGTGTGCCATCCTGTGTTGTTATATAAAGGGTAGCTGCCCCACCGGCTATGGCTTCCGGATTATCCAGATATTTACCCTTGCTTTGGTTAATCAGGGCAATAACCTCCCCAAGCTCATCCTCCTCAAACAGACGGTAGCGTTCGTTTTCCGAGCTTGGCATAACCACCAGCTCAATGCGTTTTACATCGCTTATGGACAGCTTCCTTGCCCATTTCATAGTATCACGGGAGCCTGGCGACTGGGTAAGAAACAGGATGCTGACCGTACAAATGATGGCAATGCTTACGGCTGCAACCAAGAACCTGCGCTTCTTAAAATGCTCACCCAGCTTAATCATCCTAAGTCTGCGCTCCATATTGTCCTTGCCATTCACCACGCAAAGGAGCTTCGGGGTAAGCCGGGTCCTACTGCAGCAACCCAGCACCTCCACCAGGGAACGTGAATAGGCCTTGCCGTTCTCATTGCCGATACGCCTCATGACGGATGCATCATTGGCAAGCTCCATGTCCTGGCGGATGTACCGGAACATGAGCCACACCAGGGGATTAAACCAGTATACTGTCTGCAACAGCAAAAGGAAATCATGGAGCAGCATATCAAATCTCCTATGGTGGGAAAGCTCATGGAGCAGAATGTACTTTAAGCTCTCATCGCTCAATTCCTCCGCATAGGACGGCAGTATGATTTTAGGCCGGACAAAGCCAAGCAGCGCCGGGGAGCCGATATAATCCTGTATATATAGCTGTACATCCCTCCTGATTCCAAGGGCGGACTTACAATCCCGGAGCAAGGAATGGTATCTGCCTCCGGCTTCCGGCTGATGCTTCTTTAGCCTATGAACCAGGCGCATGCGGCTTATCAGCATAAACAGGGCAAGGGCAACTGCTCCTGACAGCCATAACAGAGGAATTGCCACGTCAAAGATCAGGGACTTTAAGAATACTGTCTGCGCCTGGGTTTTCAGGCCATCGGATTCTGCCTGCTGCCCAGGTGTAGGCTGCTCTATATTAATAACATCATGCTGGCTTTTTCTGACCTGGTCGTATTCCTCACGGTAGGATACTTCCTGTATTCTGGCCACCGGGTCAAGGGGAGCAGCTTCCGTCTGGAGCCGGTAGGGAATGGCAAGGGCAACCAGCATCACAAGCCACAGGGCATATTTCCAGGCCGGGGAGATCCTGCTGTCTGCAAACCTGCGAAACAGCAAAATTACCGCCCCGATGCACAGCGCGGCAATGGACATAAACAGCAGCTTATAAAAAACCGGTGCAATGGCAAAAGCCAGTATATTCAGCTCATTTATAATTGTGGCCATAGGCTATTCCTCCTCAATTATATCCAGCAGCCTCTGCAAATCCTCCCGGCTGATCTTCTCTTCCTTCACAAAGTTCAGCAGCATTTTCTCAGAAGAGCCGTCAAATACCTTTTGGATAAAGCTTTTGCGGGTTGCGTTCGTGTATTCCTCCCGGGTAATAATGGGAGAATACCTATAGGTACGTGAATTAACCTCCGCCGCTTTAACCGCCCCCTTTGCTACAAGCCTTTGTAATAAGGTTTTCAGTGTGCTCTTATTGCCGTCCATGTCTGCAAATATTTCCGGGGAGGTAAGGTCTCCTTTATCCCACAGAACCTTCATAATCGGCAGCTCCGCGTCGGCAATCTGTATTTGCTTTTTCATTCCAGACCTCCATGATTCTTTTGGAGGTTTTACCTCCATTTGAGATTACTTCTGTAGTCTACTATAGTTTACAATAGTAATCTCAAAATGTCAACAATTTATAATGCCCAGGTTTTTGCAAAATTATAACTTTTTTGCAAAAGCCTGGGCATTTGTCTAGTTTCTTAGAAAAGCCTGCGGTTTCCCCTCAAGTACATATTCGTTTTTTGGGTAAGCATACTCCTCCCTCGGATTGAAGCGCCTTGCTCCCCAAGTTTTTGACCGTAACCTTCCCAGCCGCATCTTTACCAGTAATTTTGAACACATATTCATCCGTTCCAGAAACGGCGATGGTGAATATGCCAGACTCCAAATCGTTTCCCGTATAAGGTTCGCCGCCGTTTTTTCCGCTAACCGTGAGAGCGATTTCGCCGCCTTCGCGTTCAATCTCTACCTGTACAACATCGCCCCCGGCGAGGGACAATTCGCACTTGTTTTTTGAGTTAAACTCCTTCAAATCCATTGTGAAGCCCGTTCCATTCCCATCTTCAAGAATCATAATGCTGCCCTTGGGCGCAGTGCAGGCCGAAAGTAAGAGAATGGCAGCGACGACGATCCCAGCGGTTAATTTCCTAAAATACATGACAAAACCTCCATTTATTATTTGATGTATACACTTTCAAGGGCATTGCCCATCAGAGGAACATCGGTGACGCGGCTATCCCTCAGGGATAGCCTGTTTTGTTCTATCAGTCGCCTGATAATGTTCAGCTTCCCAGCTTCATTCAGCGGTTCACGGAAAATGAGTGCGCCGCCGGATTTAAGGGATTTCGCCAAAGCAGGGATAACCGTTTCCAAGTCGTTTTCCGAAATATCGTGCAAAACAAAGTGGCAGTAGACTACATCAAAGCTGTCCTGCGACAGTGCCGGGGCTTCCGCATGGAGAAAGGCGACATTTCCATACCCCTGCAGAGTTTTGCGGCAAGCGTCCAGCCATCGCCCGGATATATCCAAGCAGGTCAGATGCCCGTGGGGCAGCCGCTTGGCGGTGTAGTACGCGACCGTTCCCATGCCGCACCCGAAATCAAGCACCCGCTCACTGTCCCCAAGGGATAGGAGGTCGGCAAACGCTTTATAGACGGATTTGCCATAAAGGAGAAACGCGAGTTTTGTTAAGAACATCTCTAAACGAGCCGGTTCACGCTGCATTATTCATCACCTCAATTCTTCGTCGGCAACGCCAATGGTTCCGTTTTGCACGCCCTTTATCATGATTTCCAAAAATCTCTATGGCTCCTCAAACAAAGGGCTTTAGCAATATCCCCGAAATACGTTTCAGTGTCATAATGACCCTCCCAATAAAAAATCAGCTGTATTTCAGGTTCGATTGCTATTATAGCAACCGAACCTGTCATACAACTGAATTGAATCTTAAATCGATCTTAAATCGATCCGGGGCGTTACTCTCATTTGAAACACTTCACGGCTATCACGGTGCAAATCACCGTAACCATAGCCATGGAAACGATCGGAACCTTTTATTTTGATGCAGTCGGGAAGACTTGCCCCCCTACCCAGAAACCCTCGCTAGATTCTTGGAAAGGCCTGCCGCATCAATGATGATTTCCTGTATCATAGCACCACTTAGCTATTTCGGCAATGAGCGGCAGGGGCAATGGTTTATCGTTGGGAAGCTGTATTGCTCCTTTACTTGTCTTATATTCCGTGAGCTTTTCTGCGAAATACTCTATGGCTTCAGGACCGGGATACAACCCAATATGCTTTTTGAATGCCGCAAAATGGATTATATTGTGTTTACTCCAGTAGGTTGGCATGCTCCAGGAAATACGCTCCTCCGCAAATGGGAGTGCAGCCCGGAGCGTATCCCGCACTTGATTTAGCAAGGACCAAACCTCCTCCGGTTGTCCTTCAATATAGGCATCAATTGTTTTCGGCTTCTCGCCGCAGTAATGGTCTTGGTCTGTGTTCTTGAACTCCCGTCCGCATTTAGGACATTTCCACATAGTACATTTACCTCGCTTTCTGTGATGGTTATTCTAATAGTTATTGTGATCCTCTATATTATTTCCAAGGTTATGCCCTGATTGAAGGATATTTCACTGGATATAAACATATTACCTTCTCCGCCACGGGCTGTCCAGATTTTTTTACAGCACCCGTAAAGGTGCCGCTCCAACAGGGGATCTGATACGCTGCTTTCTTTAAGGGGAACCTGTATAGGATTTTTGTTATCTATTCTTCTCCACCAACGGTACTGCATTATCCGCAAAGTTACTATTTATATATTCTATAATACCCAAATGAATCGCCCAGGCCATCTTATCCTGGTAAGCATCCGTGCACAGAAGCTCCGCCTCCGCCCTGTTTGATAAAAAACCACATTCTACAATCACCAGCGGGCAGCTCGAATATCTCAGCAGATAGTATGAATTATTTGCCTTCGCCAGCCTATGGTTGCCATCCTTAATATACCCTTTTATACTATCCTGTATCATTTCCGCAAGAGTTTGCCCCTTCTCTGAATTTTGGTAATAAAATACCTGGGCACCTCTTGAGGATTCCTGGGTAAAGCTGTTTTGATGTATGCTAATGGCTACTAACGCTCCACTTGAGTTAATGATCGAGACCCGTCTCTTCATGTCCGCACGCTTTTTATCTGTATCAGATTTCTTGCATAAGCAATTATCATCCGTTCTGGTCATGACAACATTAATGCCGTTGTCCTCCAGAAGAGCCTTTAGCTTATATGTGATGCTTAAATTTATGTCTTTTTCAACAGCCTTATTAATTCCAATCTTTCCAGGGTCAAAGTTACCATGTCCTGCATCAAGCACGATTGTTATTTTATTTGATTTATCTGACAGCAGATGCTTTATTGCTCCGTGTCCCTCCCTGTATAAGAAGATGCCTATTAATAATATTATGAAAATAATTATGACTAAAGAATTCTTCCTCTTCACATGAATTCCACTCCGCAGTTTTTCCTTATATTCATATGAACCAAGTTGCCATATAAGACAGCTTTTTAGCAAATGACATGATAATTGCCCCTTTCACATTGCATATCATCAAATGACAAGTTAAAATATAAGGAGACTATACTAAGGTATGTCTAAAAACTGCAATGGGTTTCCAGACATGCCCTAGCTTCAGACATCAGACCTATAGGAACCACCAACAAAAAAGCGGGAGGAATAATTCTTTGAAATATACATCTACAAAATCAGCCGTCTTCATCAGCCGCCCCAACCGGTTCATTTCCCATGTACTCGTCGAGGGCAGGGATGAAGTCGTTCATGTGAAAACTACAGGCCGGTGCAGGGAGATCCTGCAGGAAGGCGCAACGGTAATTCTTGAAGAAGCAAGTAATACCAACATAAACCGTAAGACAAAATATTCCTTAATCGCAGCATATAAAGGTAATGTCCTAATTAATATTGATTCACAGGTTCCTAATATGGCTGTTTATGAGGGAATCAGAGCTGGGAGCTTGAAAGAATTTCAGGATATTACCAAGCTATCACGGGAGGTTACCTATGGCAACTCAAGGTTTGACCTATACTTTGAAAGCGGCGGACAGAAGGGATTTATTGAGGTGAAGGGCGTGACTCTTGAAACAGATGGAATTGCCATGTTCCCCGATGCCCCAACCGAGAGGGGCAGCAAGCACGTCTATGAGATGATAAAAGCTGTGGAAGAAGGCTATGCCGGGTTCATTTTCTTTCTTATCCAGATGAAGGGTGTCACGCACTTTACTCCTAATACCGTCAGGGATCCTGAGTTTACGAAGGCCTTAAGGCTTGCACAGGAAAAAGGTGTCACCATCCTGGCCTATGATGCGCTTGTATCAGAGGACGGCATCTGTATCGGAAGCCCGGTAAAGATTGTTCTTGGTGAAAATGATCCTGATAGTTTATCCCCTGCAGCACAGTAGGTGATAAACTATTTTAAGCAACCTTCAAAATAAACCTTCAAAACAAAAGTATCGTATACCATATTGTTTTTACCTCCGAGTTCCCTTAAACTAAAAACTATGGAGGGATTCAATATGAACGGAAAGCTAAGAAAGGCCAGGAATGCGATTGCACATTTCAGAAAATCCATATCCACAAAGGTGGTACTGATTATTCTGATTTTAGTGCTTCCGCTTAACATTTTGGCAATTATATTAAGCCATACGGCAATTGATGCTATGACGGAGCAGGCGAAAATATCTGTAACGAGCGTTATGGAAAATTATATTACGGAGCTGCAGAACAGGATGGAGGATGCAGGCTACCTGCTGTGGAATATGAAAAATGAAGATACGGACGGAACCATCCTGTCCAGACAGGAAGGCAATGAACAATATCTGGCAGCCAAAGTCCGGTTCTATCATAAGCTTTTGAACAATGCGAGGATGGTCGATGGTGCCGACGGATACTTTTTCTATATGGCTGAGCTGGATGATATCATCGTATGGGACACCACTGGCGCGAACAAGATAGCCGGAGAGAAATTTGCCAAAGGCGAAATTGAAAAGGGAGTTACTCAGGGCTGGAACATATATACGGCAGACAACAGGCCAATATTATGCATGTTTGTAAATATCAGGGGTGTTATATATGGAGGATGGATCTACCTGGATAACATAACCACACAGCTGTCAGAGGATATCCAGTATAAACAGTCCACGTTCTCCTTCGACCGCAAGCCGGCAAAAACCGTAAAAAGCAGCATAGCTACCGAAGGCGGGATATCTGCATCTGTCCACTCCAAGAAAGGAAATGCCTGGTTAAACGCGACTCTCAGCAAAAGCGAAATCGTAGGCGGCATTTCCTTCATCTATCTTGCGATGCGTGCTGGAGCTTTTATTGCGCTTATTCTGACTCCGGTGCTATACCTGGGAATCTCCAATCTTTTGCTGATTCCCCTGCGGACAGTAAACAATGCACAGAAAAGGCTGCAGGAGGGGGATCTGGATTACCGCATTAAGGAGAATGCCTCTTCCATTGAGTACCAGTACTCCTTCAAATCCTTTAACCAGATGGCCAACCGGATCCAGACATTGAAAATAGAGAATTATGAAAAGGAGCTGAGCAGACAGAAAATGGAGCTGAAAAACCTGCAGCTTCAGATACACCCCCATTTCCTGCTAAACACCTTTAACCTGCTCTATACCCTTGCCCAGAGGAATGAAACGGATGCCGTACAGAATGTGGTCATCTACCTGTCCGATTATTTCCGTTATCTGTTCCGCAGCGGAAAGAACCTGGAGCTGTTTTCCAAGGAACAAAAGCTGATCGAGGGTTATATCAGGATGGCCAGCCTGCGCTATCCATCCAGCATTGAAGTGGAATACGTCTACGATCCCGAGATTTCCTTTGTCCGGATACCGCCCCTCCTGCTGCATAATTTTGTGGAGAATATTATAAAGCATGTGGTGAAACAAAATAATCTGACACATATTTCCCTTGTAGGACAATATGAGAACAGGACAGTCACCTTCATGATAATGGATAATGGTCCCGGCATGACGAAAAAAGAGATTGCAGCCTTGGATGAACGGATGCGCCGTAAGGATTTGGACGGCGAGCATATCGGCTTTTCCAATTCCCTGAAACGGCTGAAATATTTCTATGGTGAAGCAGCCGACATTACAATCGGTTCGGAGCCCGGTATGGGAACCTGCATCACGATACAATTCCCCTATGATTTGGAGGTGCAGAATGACACTTTTGCTGGTAAATGACGAGATACTGACCGCTGAGACGATGAAGGAGGACATTCCCTGGAAGCAATACGGAATTGATGAGGTCTATACGGCCTATGACACGGAAGCCGGAAAAGAGCGCATCCTAAACAACAGGATCGATATCATGCTTTGCGACATAGAGATGCCCGGGGAAAACGGGCTTGCCCTCCTTCGCTGGGTAAGGGAACACCAGAAGGACATTGAGTGCGTCTTCCTCACCTGCCATGCCAGCTTCGACTATGCAAAGGAAGCGATCAGCCTGGGCTGCCAGGATTATATCCTGATTCCAGCTAAATACGATGAAATTGGCGCCGTAATCCAGAGGGTAGTCAGCCGCCTTACACAGCAGCGGGAATCAGCCCGATATCAGGAATATGGAAAATACATGATGAAGGAACAGATCCGGAAGGAGGATGAACATCATGGGAAGAAACGGACACCCCAGGAGGTTGTGGAGGAAATCAGCTGCTATATCATAAAAAACCTTGGGAACGAAGAACTGAGCGTAAATGAAATGGCAGAGCGCTTTTTCTTCCATCCGGTCTACCTGAACCGCCTGTTCAAAAAGGAAAAGAATGTTTCCGTCAGCCAGTTCATCATTAACGAACGGATGAAGATGGCTGCCTCCCTGCTTCGTGCGGGCGGCTACAATGCCAATGAGGTTGCCGCCAAGGTAGGATATACCCATTATACGAATTTCTATAATATGTTCGAAAAATACTACGGCTGCTCCCCAACCCAATATCAGGAAGACGATCCACATGGACACATCCCTTAAAAATAGCGCTCCCAGTGAAACCGCATGCCCCCCTTTATTAAGCACAGTAGCAAGAAAAATGAAGCTTCCTGAGCATTCCACCCATAATATGCTGCCCAGATCAGATAATGAAACATCCCCCTCATTATTTATCCCGGGATGGTATATTCCTCATGCCTACATCAATGTTTAGCACCTGATAAATGACCTTCTATAACTAGCGCAATGAATATGAGCGCATATAGATGCATATGGCGCAGACCGGGCCTCCCAGGATTGCCTGCACTTGGTAATCATGGGAGGTTAAAGGCAAGCCAGATGCATCTATATGTGCTCGTATTCATTTCACAGCCTAAACCTCTCCCCAACAAAAGACTTCTTCACAATTTCAAAAAGGTTTGAAAAAGCCATCTCAAGGTTTGATGAAGTTATGGTACAAATACGTGAAAAACCATAAAATAAGACCATGCAAAAATGCAAACAACACAAGGAGGTTAAAGTTATGAAAAAGAAAACATTAGCAGTAGTCTTAAGCATTGCACTTGTTCTGGGCGGACTGGCCGGATGCTCTAACAGGCAGGCACCTACGGATGCCGACCCTGCAGCGGGACAGTCTGATGCGTCAAACAGCGTGGGGGACGAAAGCAATTCACAGACATCCGGTGAAAACGGGGAACTGACAGAAATTGTATGGCAGTGGCCGTCTACCGGCAGCACCAATACGGGTTTTCAGGCAGTTGAAGATGCACTGAACGCCATGATGGAGCCGGATATCGGCGTCCATATCACATTGGAGCCTGTATCCTTTAGCAATCTCGCCCATGAGACTGTGCTGGCCGTATCCTCGGGTGAACAACTGGATCTCTGCCTGTCCGTCGGTACCGGCGTGGGTAACCTGGTCAGCAGCGGATTAATAGAATCCCTGGACGGCATCATAGATACACATGGCGCATCCATTCTTGAGAAATGCGGCTCTGCCATGTCTGGAGGATACTATGACGGCAAGCTGTACGGAATGCCCAATGCCTATATCCAGGGCGAGTCCTATGGTTATATAGTCCGCCAGGATCTCCTGGATAAATACGGCATCTCTGTAGACGAAGATAAATTCTATACTCTGGATGAAATAGAAAAAATCTTTGCGGCTGTAAAAGCCGGAGAGGGAGACAACTTCTTCTGCCAAATACCGGAACCCACTTCAGAAGAGCCGCTTTCCAGAAATACCTTTGAATATGATAAGCTTGGCGCAACCTCTGCTTCCGGTTTCCTGATGCTGAACAAGGATTTCAAAAACATGACCATATCCAATGTATACGATACAGCGGAATATGAAGACTACGCCAACCGCATGTATGAATGGGTACAAAAGGGATACATCTCCAAGGATGCCGCAACCAACACGGAGGATCGGAACGTTCTGATATCAGGCGGCAATTATCTCGGGTATTTCGGATGGAGTACGCCGGGCGCAATCTGGGATACAGAGGCCCAGACCGGCTATGACCTGGCAATCCTTAAGGTGATCGACGGATATACGGCAGGTGACCGTTTCCAGAGCATCCTTTGGAGCGTACCGATTACTTCCGTGAATCCGGAAAAGGCGGTGGAAGCCCTGAATTATATCTATGAGCATAAGGAAGCCGCCTGGCTCCTGCAGTATGGTATCGAGGGACAGGACTATGAGGTTCTGGAGCAGAATGAGGAAGGTACCTTAATTAAGTATCTGTCTGCTGACCCGAGCACACTTCCTTATTTCCAGCCCTTCGGCGTATATGGGGACAGATTGGCATGGCCGCTGATGAGCCCCTCACCCATCAACAAGAATGCGATCATCCGGGATTTTAGCGACAGCATCCCGGATTCCAGAAAATCCCCGGCTCTTGGGTATTGCTTCAACGTGGAAAGCGTATCTACGGAATATTCTGCCGTATCCGCAGTGATTCAGCAATATATTCCCAGCATGAACTGCGGAACCCTGAATCCGGAGACCAACCTGGCAGAGTTCAGAAACGCCCTAAAATCAGCAGGCATCGATAAGGTTATCGCAGAGAATCAGCGTCAACTAGATGAGTGGGCAGCAAACAGGTAACAACGGCCGGAACCGTGGATTGCAGTCTTACGGCCCGCAATCCACGTTCCAGCCGTTCTATTATCCTGCAGCGCCTCCCGAGGAATCGGCAATAGTGGAAGGAGTATTAAAATGAGTATAAAAAGTACAGCGGCAGCACCTGTCAAACAAGCATCCCGGAAGAAAATCCGCTGGAAAAGGATCCTGCCATTTTATCTGATGGCTCTCCCCGGTCTGATCTATATCATCGTCAATAATTATCTTCCCATGTTTGGAATCGCCATAGCATTTAAGAAGCTGAATTTCAAAATGGGAATCTGGGGAAGCCCGTGGTGCGGGTTCGATAACTTCAAATTTCTATTCGCTTCCTCGGATGCCTGGGTGATTACGAGAAATACCATCCTCTATAACATTGTCTTTTTTCTGGCCGGGAATATAGTGGCAATTGCTATTGCAATCCTGATTAATGAGATCCGGAAAAAGTTTGTTAAAAAGCTTTACCAGAGCCTGATCCTCCTTCCCTTCCTGATGAGCTGGGTCATTATAAGCTATCTGGCGTTCACGTTCCTTTCCGCCGAGACCGGCATGATCAATAACAGTATACTGGAGCCTATTGGTAAGGAGGGGATTAATTGGTACCAGGAGCGAAAATACTGGCCCTTTATCCTGGTTTTCATCAATGTATGGAAGGGTGTGGGATACAGCATGATCATCTACCTGTCCAGTATCGTAGGAATCAGCATGGATTATTTTGAAGCAGCTAAGATTGACGGCGCCACCAAATGGCAGCAGATCAGGCGCATCACCCTTCCACTGCTAAAGCCGACCTTAATAACGCTGTTCATCCTTAGTGTGGGACAGATTTTCCGCTCCGATTTCGGCCTTTTTTATCAAATGCCGAGAAACAGCGGCGCCCTGTATCCCGTCACCAGAACCCTGGATGTATATATTTATCAGGCATTAATGAAAAACAACGACTACAGCATGTCCAGTGCTGCCAGCGTATATCAGTCCATTGTAGGATTTGTACTGATCATCGGCGCCAATAAGCTTGTGAAGAAATATGAATCCAGCAGCTCACTATTTTAGGAGGTGACCCTATGAAATCAAAGGAATCTATCATGACACAGGCAATTGCCAATTCTGTATGCGGCCTTTTCGCCCTGATGGCGCTTCTGCCCTTTATTCTGCTCATTATTGCATCCCTGACGGATAATACCTGGGCGACTGCAAATGGATTTTCCTTCTTCCCAAAGGAATGGAGTCTGGACGCTTATCATTATATTGCAGTACAATGGGATACCATCGGGCGGGCAT
Source organism: Mobilitalea sp. (assembly GCA_029974875.1). The sequence continues at coordinate 4,008 of JARKQP010000133.1, read as the reverse complement.
ATCTTATGACCCTGGTGGTTACGGCTGCCGGAACTGCTGTCAGCATACTGATTACCACGCTTTTCGCTTATGCGATTTGCCAGTCAGAGGTGCCGGGCATGAAGCTTTTAAGCTTTCTGCTGATTTTTACCATGTTGTTTAATGGTGGACTGGTAGCGACTTATTACACTTATGTTAACTATTTCCATATCAGAAATACAATCTGGGCTTTGATCTTCCCTGGATTGCTGATGAATGCCTTTAATGTCATTCTAGTCAGGAATTATTTTACCAACAGCATCCCGGCCAGCCTGATTGAGGCGGCGAGGCTGGACGGAGCCAGTGAATTCGGAATTTTCTGCAAGATCGTCCTGCCCCTCAGTCTCCCCATCGTTGCAACCATTGGCCTAATGACAGGCCTGATGTACTGGAACGATTGGCAGAACGGCATGTATTACCTGACAGAGCGGGGAGGCGGACATCTTTATACCATCCAGATTATCCTGAATAATATCAATGAAAATATTCAGGTTCTGATACAGAATTCCTCTTCCTTAGGAGGCATGAATATAAAGATGCCAAGCACTACGGTTAGAATGGCCATTGCTACAGTAGGCATTCTGCCTATTATGATTATTTATCCGTTTTTCCAGAAGTATTTTGTTAAGGGAATTACACTTGGCGGAGTTAAGGAATGAGCGGTTTAGTAAAAACAAAAAAGAAAAGGAGCAATTTTTTATGACATACAATAGTATTCGTCCTGGCCAGGTATGGCTGGATACAAACGGGAACAGGATTCATGCCCATGGGGGATCCGTCATGTACATTGACGGTACCTATTACTGGTATGGGGAAAATAAGGAGAAAACTACAGGAGACAATGATATTTGGCATTGGGGAGTAAGGTGCTATACTTCAAAGGATCTATACAACTGGGAGGACCAGGGGCTGATTATTCCCCCCGAGCCAGATGATCCTGATTCTTCCCTCCATCCCTCCTCCCAAATGGACCGTCCCCACATTATTTACAATAAGGATACCACGAAGTATGTGGCCTGGCTGAAAATCATGCACAGAGATGGAACACAGACAGAGACTGTCATGACCGCCGACCATATCCTTGGGCCGTATGCCAAGGTAAGGGAGGGGCTGAAGCCCCTGAACATGAGTGCAGGGGACTTTGACCTGGTAGTAGCGCCGGATGGGAAGGCATATTATTATTTTGAACGCGTTCACAGTGAGACGATCTGCGCGGACTTAACACCGGATTATACGGATGTGACAGGCTACTACAGCACCCATTTCCCCCACACACAGCCTCCCTTTGTCAGGGAAGCAACGGCGCATTGCCTGAGAAAGGGAAAGCATTACCTTATCACGTCAGGTACGACGGGATACCTTCCAAACCCTTCAGAGGCTGCGGTGGCGGATACCTGGCATGGCCCCTTTACCGTATTGGGTAACCCGCATATAGGAGATGAAAGCAATACCTCGTTCCATTCCCAGATCTCTTCTATTTTTAAGGTACCTGGGAAGAAGGATCTTTACATTGCCTGCGCGGACCGCTGGCTTCCGGAGCATATGGACAGGAAGTATGAGGAATATGCTGCTATTTTCGAGAAAATCTTTGGCGGAGAAGTCAAACCGGAGGAGATGGAAGATCGGAATGACGATCTGGATGATTCGGAGATGAGGAACACTTCCATAGCGGATTACGTTTGGCTGCCAATTCGTTTTGAAGATGATATGGTATATATTGATTGGAAGGATGAGTGGAGAATTGAGGATTATGCGTAATTAAAAATACTCCATCTGAATCAACACCTACGATTCTTCCAATAAAACGTAGAAGCATTTAATATGCTAGCGAACACGGAAAAGTCCCTGCTTATTTTATGAAGCAGGGAACTTTTCCGTTAATGCTTAAGCACCTCATACGTTAACTCTATAAAGCTCGTCATATTAGGCGTGATATACTTATTCTGGTTATATATGATATGATATTTCCTCCTTAAATCCACATCCGAAATATTTATCTTAACAAGCTCCTCCCTATATCTATCAAGCTCCAGTCTTCTCTCTGAAATAATAAGGATGCCAAGATTGTGCGCTGCCGCCTGCAATAGCGCATTTGTGCTTATACTTTCCATAGCAATATACGGCACCAGGCCATATAAATCAAAGGCCGAATCTACAGTGCTGCGCAACCCGCTGCCTTTTTCACGCAGCAGCAGCTTCTCTTTTGCCATCTGCTCTAATGTAATTTCCTTTCCAAGCCGCTCACCATATTCTTTGCTGCAAACGGCTATCATCTTATCCTCCGTAAGATACTCCCCTTTAAAGGCGGCAGTAGGTGAGATATTATCGACAATCGCCAGATCTATCTCGTTTTGGACCAGCTTCTTCTCTATATAATCAGAATTGTTAATTACTGAGGTAGTGATTACCTTCGGATACCGTTTCCCATATTCCTCAAGAACCAATGGCAACAAGCCTGAGCCCAGTGATATATTGGCTCCGATCCGCAGGGTGCTGACATAATTGGAGCTGAGGATTAAATTCTCCGCCTCCTCGAATTGCCTGATAATTGTATCTGCATACTGCAATAATACTTTACCTTCATCCGTAATATATATGCGGCGGTTTAACCGTTCAAATAGTTTGATTTGATAATGCTCCTCCATCTCCCTGATAGCGACACTGACTGCCGGCTGGGCCATGTTAAGCTGCTCCGCCGCCCTTGTAATACTCTCCTGGACACATACCTCTTTAAAAATCCTCATATGCCTTAATGTCATTACAGTCACCCTTTCCCTTGTATTTATCATGGATGTTTCACGATATGGGTACAAAACATAGTCCGGTTTTTCAAAGAAATCCATTCCGGATATTACATATGTTTTTCATTATGTATTATATAATAATATAATAATTGATTTATGTCCATCCCCAATACTATAATTCAGTATAGATACTTTAGTGTTACATACTTAAAGGAATTCCTAGGGCGTGTCTGAAAACCATAATGAGTTTTCAAGCACGCCTTAACAGGGAAATTTGGTTAGATCAATCTTATGGGGGAAGGAATCATGCATTTTATTTTTTTTATCGTCAGCTTTTTAGCTTCTATTGTAGGCTCCATCTGTGGCATTGGCGGAGGCATCATAATCAAGCCGGTTTTAGACGCAGTGGGATATCTTAACGTAAGCTCCATTAGTTTTCTATCCGGCTGCACGGTTCTGGCAATGTCCACCATATCCGTGATGCTTCATTTAAAAACAGATAAGCACGTGATCCGTTTAAGCTTAAGCACTCCTCTCGCAATCGGTGCAGCCTTAGGTGGGATCCTTGGAAAATACCTCTTCCAGTATTCCTATGTGCTGCTTCCTGACAATAACAAAATCGGTGCAATCCAAGCCTCGATCCTGATCTTTATCACATTAGGAACCTTAGTATATACCTTAAACACTCGTAAAATAAAAACCCATCATCTTCAAAATAAGCTGTCCGTTTCCCTGGTCGGCCTGACACTGGGGCTGCTTTCAGCCTTCTTAGGGATTGGAGGCGGACCGATTAATCTGGTATTACTGGAATATTGTTTTTCTATCAAGCATAAGGAAGCGGCCGTTAACTCCCTGTACATCATTATGATTTCCCAATTAACCAGCCTCATCAGCACCGTCCTGTCAGGAAGTCTTCCGGAGTTCGACCTCCTTATCATTATTATCATGGTGTTTGGCGGTATTACCGGAGGGCTGTTTGGAAGCAGGCTTCACCAAAAAATATCCGTACAGAATGGACAGAGGCTATTTATCGCCCTGATGATAGTAATCATAGAGATCAACATTTATAATATCTTTAAGTTCATCTATTAATGGATTGAATCCTTGGGAAAAGAAAGCTATAATTATCAAAACAGGTTAATTGCCAAGCTATATCATCAGTACAATTTTTCATATAATTAGTACGGTTGAGCACAATTATATATCATATAGAAAGAAACGGAGAGAAAAAATGCCCCCCATCAGT
>JARKQP010000129.1 GCA_029974875.1 Mobilitalea sp. | reverse complement strand
GCGGCTGGCCCAGCTTTACATCTCCTGTTAAGGAAGCCGCGGTCACAGAAAAGACGGATAAAAGCCACGGTATGATACGCACTGAGGTGCGAAGCCGTGTGGGAGATTCACATCTGGGGCATGTTTTTGAAGACGGACCGGTTGATAAGGGAGGTCTAAGATATTGTATTAATAGCGCGGCTCTCCGTTTTATACCTCTGGAGGATATGGAAGCAGAGGGGTATGGAGAGTTTATCAGGCTTATCCAATAAGCGTTGGCGAAAAAACGGAAGCAGGCAATGGACATTTACAAGGCTGAAATTTTCCATTTGGAACAGGAACCTTTTTCACAATCTTTCGTCATATTCCGTGATAAAAGATTCTAGAAAGATTTAGAAAGAGATGGTTGTACTATGGGTCAGCAAAAATGTAAGCCAATCTGTTTGACAGGATGTGTCCTGACATTATCTATTTTGTTATTGTCCCTGGCCGGCTGTCAGAATGCTCTGGAAGCAGCTGCCGTTGGTGATTATAGCGGCAACGGGAAGCCTGCTTATACCGGTCAAAATGAAAATAGCGCTGCCGCCTCTGTAATAGCCCAATCCGTAGATGCTCATGATAATGAAGCCGCGGGCAGTATAAAAGATAACTGGTTGGACACCGGGCTCCTGATTGACAGGCTGGATAAAGAGTCGGATGAAACCATAAGCTATGTATATAAAGACTCGCCGGAAAACATTACAGTCGGCGGTATTCATGAAGGCAATTTTACCGGTTCCGGAAAGCCGGAGCTGCTGGTTATCTTCAAGCTTTTGAAGGTGCCCCACGCAGGCGGGCTGGATTGCTCCGTAGCAGCTGTTTATGACAAAAGCACATTAGATATTATTTCACAAAAAACCTTCCCCTATGATGAATGTAAATTCAGCGTTCTGACAGACGATGCCCAGAAAGGCTTTCTGCTGTTTGCCGGGTCGGTAACATACCAGGGGAGCAGCCAGTATACGCTGGAGCTCTGGGAGTCTGGCAGGACGTGGGAGCTTTTGTTTCCCACAACTCCGGCATACAGCAATAATAAAAAGTTTGATTTGCAGGATAACGGAATTGTCCAGGTTTCGCGTCCTGTATATGACACCTCCGGAGAACAGGTATATCCGGAGATTACGTGGCTCCATGAGTATAATCTGATATGGAATAAAACAACCCATGGCTTGGAGGAAATAGTGCCGGACACATTAAAGGATACGGCCGGAAGTCCCAATGTGGATGCGATATCCGTATCTCCAGATGGAAAGTATGCTATCTCCACCTTCCTCGACAAAAGCAAGGTGTTTATTTATGACACGGAAAAAAATACCCTTGCAGCTGATTTTGAGTTACTTGCCCAGGACTACGGCTTCCTGTGGTCCTCTGACAGCTCAAAGGTATGTATTACCAGGACCGCCCGCATCTGGAAGGAAATCAGCATTATAGCTGTGGATACCAGGCAGATCATAGATTTTCCGTCTGTTGCCGTCATTATAAATACTCTGCAGGAAAAGCATGGAAATCTG
>JARKQP010000117.1 GCA_029974875.1 Mobilitalea sp. | reverse complement strand
AGAGAATACAATAGGGGAATCTGCCATTCCATTATATGCGGTCAATACCTTCTTCGCCTCCGCGTAAGGTGCCTCAACATTTGTCATGTATTGATGGTAATAGGTTGAAATTGGTGTAACGTTAAATTTCTGGAGATAAATGGTATCCTGTCCACGGTTAATGTAGCCGCTTCCGATAAAATAGGAGCCACCCACGATTGATCTATAAGGGTCCGTCCAAGGAATCATATATAATGCATTGGTGGCGGCATCCTTGCTGCCATTCTTTGCGTAGGTTAAGCCTTTTGCAACTGCTCCGCCTCCGGCACTGTCGGAAGCGCCAATGTTATAGAAATTATAGTAGCCTTCATAGCCCGTATATTTTCCTGTTACGCTGCCGCTTAATGTGGTGGAACCGGTCACCACCTCCTGCTTCACACGGGAAGCCAGGTGGTAAGGGCTGACCCCGGAGTACTCCGCTGCCTTTACGAAGGTTTCACCGTAGGAATAAGTATATGTCACTCCCGATTCATCAACAAAGGTATAATATGTATTGCAAAGAGCCGTACCCTTTAGTATGTTCTCAACGCCGGAAGCATTTTGGTAACCGCTTTGGTACTTCAATAATTCGAATTGGAAGATACCGCTTGCCGTCAGGAAATTCCTGGGATCCATATAATATGCAATTGCTTCCTCCGATGCCGTAACCCAGGTGGTGCCATCGTATACAGTAAATGTATCCGTCTTCCAATCATAGGCACCTTCATCCAATGACTTCCACTCAACACCCCTGGAATTCGGAATCAGATTCCTCGCCGGCACGCTCTCGGAAGCAATCACCGTATTCCAATCCAATCCCGTTTGGTAGGGCTTAAATTCCCACTGGGGATATTGGTTGTGCAGCTGTACCAACGCCGGAATATAGCTTTCCGGGAAGCCATTGCTCCTTAGCTGGTTCGCATAGTCCTGGTCGTTCATGCCCGCCGAAGGAGACCTGGTAGGTGTAGGCGTTACATTACCTGTACCCGTTGGCGTCGGGCTGGCTGTCACCTCCGGTGTTATGTTACTGATGTAGACGTATTCCGACTGTACATATCCTGAATTTATGACACCGTTATACCAGAAATACACCTTATAATAGTTGGAGCCTGACACCTGATAGGCATCCGTTACAATTTCCTCCTGCCCACTCTGGAGCTGTACGGGCTGTGAGTTACTCCCGAGCAGGTATTCCATACTGCTCGCTACATTTTTATATACATTCATATAATAGGCATTGCACACGAGACCCCGTACCGGCCCTAAAATATTACTGTATACCACAACCGATCTCGTCTCCAAGCCGCCTTGGTTGATTATGTTTGTGGACGGAGTGATCGGCAGCTGGTCCGTAGGCTTAGGAGTAGGTGCAGGCGTTGCCGCAGGTGGTGTCGGCGTGACCGTCGGAGCCGGCGCGGCGGTGGGCTTCGGTGTTGGTGTCGGTTTCTTCGTCGGTGTCGGTGTTGCTACGGTGGCCTGGAAATCAATCTGGCTGGCTTCTGCGTAGCCTGTGCGCTTTACATTATAGGTAACAAAGGAAAGCTTAAGCCATTTTACACCGGAAACCGTTGTTTCTCCTACTATGGTAACCGCTTTATCCTTACCCACCCGGACGATGCTGCCATTCGTATACTTAAGATTTGCCGCCGTACTTCCTGCCTTTGCTTTAATATTTAAATTGCTTGCAGCGACCTTGGCTTTAATTCCACTGCCATAGGTCAGCCCCACATAAGCGCTGTCAACATAGCCCGTCAAGGTCTTCTTGTCCGATACAAAGGATATTCCATACCACTTCTTTTTATCGGTACCCACTGTTTCATTAATTACGGTAACAGCATTGCCCTTCGCCAGACCGGCAACCTTTTTATAACCGGTACCCGGACCGCTTCTGAC
>JARKQP010000099.1 GCA_029974875.1 Mobilitalea sp. | reverse complement strand
TATATTGGAGTACAATTGACGTAGAGGTGGTGACAGTAAAGGAATGCCGTTCGAAACAATCCGTACCAATGATATTTTAAAATATATTGGAAAAGAAAATGTTATGATTATAGATTTAAGAGATGAGGAAGATTATGATAAAGGTCACATTCCAACTGCTGTAAATATACCCTATGATGATCTGGAGGAGGAAAAATACTATTTGGACCGTAATAATCTGCTGATCTTTTATTGTGACCGTGGAAATATAAGCTTAATGGCCGCCAGGGACCTGATGAAGGATGGCTATAGCATGAAAAGTCTCTATGGCGGAATCCGCGCCTACCGGGGAAAATTAGATTGCAACAGATAGAAATGTTCATTGACTAGATACCAAAAGAGATTTAAAATATCAGTATTGCCACTTAGGAAAAGAAGAAATGCGAAGAACGCTTGGAGGTATGAATGAACCGATATGAATATGTCTCACCCTGCCACTTTGGTCTGGAGGCTGTTCTCAAAAGAGAGCTTACGGATCTTGGATGTGAAATAATAAAGGTGGAAGATGGAAAAATCAGCTATGCAGGTGATGAAAGCATCTGTGCCAAGGCAAATATGTTTTTAAGGACAACGGAACGCGTCCTGCTCAAAGTCGGTTCCTTTAAGGCAGAAACCTTTGATGAATTATTTGAAAAAACAAAGGCGCTGCCCTGGGAAGAATATCTCCCAAAGGAGGCTAAATTTTGGGTTGCGAAGGCGAATTCAGTAAACAGCAAATTATTTAGCCCCTCCGATATTCAATCGATTATGAAAAAAGCGATTGTGGAACGGATGAAGCTGAAATATAAATTAGACTGGTTTGAAGAAAGCGGGGCATCTTATCCTCTGCGTGTTACGATTATGAAGGATGAGGTAACCGTATGCATAGATACCTCAGGAGAATCCCTTCATAAAAGAGGATACCGTAGGCTTACCAGCAAGGCACCGATTACGGAGACATTGGCTGCTGCATTAATTATGTTAACCCCTTGGAACAAGGACAGAATCCTCGTAGACCCCTTTTGCGGAAGCGGGACGATACCCATTGAAGCAGCACTCATCGGAGCAAAGATTGCTCCGGGCATCCAGCGTGATTTTCTGGCTGAAACATGGGAAGGGATGTTTTCGGGAAATATCTGGCGCCAGGTCAGGGAAGAAGCAAATGATATCCGGAAAAAGGATGTGGAAATGTCGATTCAGGGCTTTGACCTGGATGGTGAAATTGTCAAGGCCGCAAGGCAGAACGCCAGATGGGCCGGGGTGGAGCCATATATTCATTTCCAGCACAAGCCGTTACGTGAATTAAGCAACAGCAAAAAATATGGATTTATCATCACTAATCCGCCTTATGGGGAACGCCTTGAGGATAAAAAGGAGCTCCCTGCCCTATATAAGGAGATGGGAAAGGTCTTTGGCAGCCTCGATTCCTGGTCTTATTATATTATTACCTCTTATGAGGATGCCCAGAAATATATAGGCAGACAGGCGGATAAAAACCGGAAAATTTATAATGGGATGATGAAAACGTATTTTTATCAGTATATGGGGCCAAAGCCCCCAAAACAGAACCCAGTTCAATAGGTAAGATTAATACGATAGGTATTAAGATAGTTCTAATGCAAAGTTGCAAAGTTGCAAAGTAAAAATAGTGGGATCATAATCCCACTATTTTTATGCTCTGTAGGGCTGCACCAGGCACAGGAGTTTACAGGGAAGGCTTATGGCATCCAAAATACAGCAAGACTGGGGAAGGCCATAGTATTAATAATTATTCATAAAAAAGATTCCATAAATCTACAAAATCATATAGAATACCGCAAAAAAATATTGAGAATGTCGGGATATTATTATATAATGAATCTTATATTAAGACTTCGTGTAGAATATATGCGAAAAGTAAGGTAAATGGAGGGGAATGTATGGATAAGGCACTTTTAAGAAAAGCAGCAATGCAGAGTGTGGCTTTAATGATTGCAGTGGTCGTATTATCTTATTCCCTGAACAATTACCATACGATTGTAATGGCAGCCAGCTCCTTGATTGGTTCCGGCCCCCAGCATGCAGAGGCTGGAGCACAAGGGAAAGCAAATGTCAAAGCGGTAGGCAGCGGTAGTTTGCTGGCAGCGGGTCTGATGGATCATTTACGGGAAGAGCCGGCTGATATACCCATTACTGATGTGGCGAGCCTGAAGCTTCATATCAGTGGGACGGTGCTGGACCAGCTTGGAGACAATTTCCTGGCCATCAGGAAACCAAAGGGTGAACAGCTATCGGTGAAGCTGACGGATCTATATATGAAACATAGCATACAGCTTGATTTTTCGGGGGTTTTAGATCCGGATATGACAAGCTCCATGGTATATCGGGTCAGGGGGGATAAGCTGTTCCAGAGTGATCCGCTTTATACGGAGGCTATAAGCTATGAAAAGCAGGAGGATACCGACGAAGAAAAAGAGGTTATAACCAGGGACTATGGGGAAGACTTGAGCCATGGGATTGTAGTAACAGCAAAGCAGGAGGCGGATTCAAAGTATTATTCTGTACAGCTGCTGCTTGAACTGGACAATGTTTACGCATATACTATTTTTGAAGACAATGCTTATTATTACGTAAGCCTGAAGAAGCCTTCGGAAGTTTACGATAAAATCCTCGTAATTGATCCCGGACATGGAGGAAAAGATGCGGGAGCGGTAGCAAGGAATAATACAGACTATGAGAAAGACATTAACCTTGGAATCGTGCTGGAATTGAAGAAGCTGTTAGACCAGCAGAATATAAAAGTATATTATACAAGGATGGGAAATGATACAGTATTCTTAAGACCGCGTTCAAATTTGGCTAACGCGGTGGATTGTGATTATTTTATTAGTATCCACTGCAATTCTAACTCCGTAAGCTATCCGAACGGCACCGAGGTGCTTTTCCATGATGCCAGGATAAAGGGCGTGTCAAATAAAGCCTTAGCGGATCTGTTTTCAGAGGAACTCTCAAAAACGATTCTGTTAAAGAAAAAAGGATCCATTGAAAAGAAACCGGAGGATATCTTTATTATGGGCCAGGCAAAGGTGCCAATGGTACTGATCGAGGTTGGTTATCTTTCGAATTCAGGTGATTTAGATTATCTGCTGGACCAGGCTAATCAAAAAGCAGTTGCACAGGGCATCTTTAATGGTATCCTGCGGGCTTATGAGGAGCTTCCGGCGGTGAGGTAAAACAGGAGATTTGTGTATGAAGAAGATTATATTTGCGACCTCAAATGAAGGAAAAATGAAGGAGATCAGGGAGATATTAAAGGACTTAGAGGTAGAGGTCCTATCCCTGAGGGAGGCCGGACTGGATCTGGAGATCGAAGAAAATGGCACGACCTTTGAAGAAAATGCGATTATAAAGGCAAGGTATGTAATGGAGCTGACCGGTGAGCCGGTGCTGGCGGACGATTCGGGCCTGGAAGTAGACTATATGGATAAGGCGCCGGGAGTATATTCTGCAAGATTTCTTGGGGAAGACACATCCTATGCCATAAAGAACCAGTATATTATTGATAAGCTGGCAGCAGCAAAGGATGAAGAAAGGACTGCAAGATTTGTATGTGTTATTGCAGCCGCATTCCCGAAGGATGGGATTATAACACGCAGAGCTGATATTGAAGGTGTGATTGCAAAGGAAATAGCAGGTGAAAATGGTTTTGGCTATGACCCTATTTTCTTTGTGACCGAGTATAATTGTACAACCGCGCAGTTAGCCCCAGAGCAGAAAAATGCCATCAGTCATCGGGGAAAAGCATTAAATGCAATGAAGGAAGTAATCAGGGAATATTTGTAAGAAATAATTATGTGGAATATTGCAAGAAATAGTTGTATGGAATATTGCAAGAAGTAATCGTATGGAATATTGCAAGAAATAGTTGTATGGAATATTGCAAGAAGTAATTGTATGGAATATTGCAAGAAATAATTGTATGGAATATTGCAAGAAATAATTGTATGGAATATTGCAAGAAATAATTGTATGGAATATTATAAGAAATATTATGAGGAATATTTATAGGGTTAATTTCGCAGGAGCGCTGTTGGGGGTAAAACCTCCAGGAAATAAGGAGCTGGATGAAAGTTTTAATAGTTAGTGATACCCA
>JARKQP010000079.1 GCA_029974875.1 Mobilitalea sp. | reverse complement strand
CAAGTGCAGGCAAGCACGGGAGGCCCGGTCTGCGCCCAGGTGGCTCTATCTGCACCCTGCTTCCCCGCGTTAGTCTTTCTTATTACTATTTTACTATTGATGGGATTTGTATAGGCTGTATGTGTGTTGGTTGCGGTTAGGAATTTGAAGGAATGGGATGAAATGTAGAGGGCTGTTATTAGGCTTTTTTAATTACTATGAAAGATAAAGGATAAAGATAGAGGGTAAAGACAAGAGATAGAGATAGAGGAGGATGACATGTTGGAGAATATTTATCGTGATATATTGGAGCATATAGAGAACGGAGAGAATGTCTGCATGGTTTCTTCCTTTACGGAGCAGAGTGGGGAAATTGGGACGGAGCTGCGTAAAAAGTTGGTTATTGATAGAAGTTTGAATAAAGATGGGAATAAAAATATAGATGGAAGTGTAGCTGGAAATGCAGATAAAAGTACAGATAAAAGTACAGATATAAGTACAGATATAAGTACAAATATAAATATAGATGAAAATACAGGTGAAGAAATAGTGAGAACCTTGGAGGCTGGGATTCCCCAATTGATTGAGGAAGGGCAGGGAAGGAGGCTGGTGGAGCCTTTTTATCCGGAGGAGCGTTTGATTATTTTGGGGGGCGGCCATATTGCGATTCCGTTGGTGGAGTTTGCTGCGAAAACGGGATTTCATATTAGCCTTGTGGATGACAGGCTTAGCTTTGCGAACGCAGGGAGGTTTCCTCTGGCGAAAGAGGTGATTTGTGACAGCTTTGCATCTGCGATCCAGAGGCTGGATATCAAGGAAAGGGATTATGTGGTCATTATTACCAGGGGGCACCGGTATGACAGTGACTGTTTGAAGGCTATATGCCAGGGGCCGGAGCCGGGGTATGTGGGAATGATCGGCTCAAGAAGGCGTACTGCGATAGTGAAGGAAATATTAGAAAAAGAGGGCTGCAGCCATGAAAGGCTGGAACGGGTCCACACCCCTATCGGGCTTAGTATCGGTGCGGTTACGCCGGAGGAAATTGCGGTTTCTATTTTGGCTGAGCTGATTTCGCATAAGAGGCTGGGACAAGGTGATTTGAAAAAGAGAAATAATTCGGATATTGATTATGAGGTGTTAAATGCTTTAGCAGAGGGGGCAGACGCCCCGAAAGCGACGATAACCGTAATGCATACGGATGGCTCCGTGCCAAGGGGTGCCGGCGCTAAGATGATTGTTTATAGGGACGGGCGGATCCTTGGGAGCATCGGAGGGGGCTGCAGTGAAGCGGCAGTTACCCAGCAGGCAAGGCAGATGATAGGCTCTAACCAATATCAGGTTGTGGATATTGACTTGACAGGGGATGCGGCAGAAGAAGAGGGCATGGTTTGTGGCGGCATTATGACTGTATTAATAGAAGCTTTTGGTTGAGGCACAGCATACTGTAATGTAAGAGGATGAAACGGTAGGATGGATTTTCAGGCACGCCCAGGAGGGAATGGGATGAAAAGGAATGATAAGAAGAATAAGCGATGGAGCCTGTCAATCATATTATTGGCGGCAGGCGACAGCAAGCGGTTTGAAGGCAATAAAATGCTTGCAATGATAGATGGCAAGCCATTGTATCTGCATATGGCAGATAAGGTTCAGAAGATACCTGCATTTGAAAAGGTTATCGTTACCCAGTACCAGGAGATTATTGAAACAATAAATAATGATCCAAAATACAGCATGCTTAAAGCAATAAAAAATGGGCGCAGCGACCTAGGCATCTCCTATTCAATTGAGCTGGGGATCCGGCAGTGTAGCTCCGACGCTTATTTATTTGCCGTATGTGACCAGCCCTGGCTGAAGGAAGAAACTATTTTAAAGCTGATTCAGGAGTTTTTTAAAAGTAAAAAAGGAATTGCCTGCCTGTCGTGCCAGGGAAGGCCTGGTAATCCGGTTATATTTGATAAAAAATACCGGGAGGAATTGCTAAGCTTAAAGGGTGATGTTGGCGGAAGGTCGGTAATGAAAAGCCATATGGATGACGTATTATTTGTTGAAGTGGAGGATACACTGGAACTGTTAGACATTGATACAAAAGAGGATTATAATTATGTATAGATCATAACAAAGGCCGGTTGCAAGGAATGACTGGCTTTTGTAGAATAGAGAATGGAGCTGATAGGTTGAAAGAAGTAAAAAACATAAACGAAGGGGGGACCGGGTCCATGCCGCACTTTCATGGCGGTTTGTGCAGTAGAGGGCATGGACGTTGGAATGGGAAATGATATATTGTTTTGCAAAGGAGGCGGATGTACCGCCAAGCTGGGGCCGGACGTATTAAAGCATGTCCTGGACAAGCTGCCAAGGATCGATAATCCGAACCTGCTAGTTGGATTTGAAGGGTCTGATGATGCGGCAGTGTACCGGATTGCAGAGGATATGGCAATCGTGCAGACATTGGATTTTTTTCCTCCCATGGTTGAGGATCCTTATATCTTTGGACAGATTGCCGCGGCCAATGCATTAAGTGACATTTATGCGATGGGCGGCGATGTGAAGACAGCCTTAAACATCGTATGCTTCCCGGAGAAAATGGATCTGAATATCCTAGGAAAGATTTTAACGGGAGGAAATGAAAAAGTGATGGAGGCTGGAGGAATCCTTGCAGGCGGACATTCCATCGCAGATGCGGACGTAAAATATGGCTTATCTGTTACCGGCACGATACACCCAGATAAAATATATAGAAATTCCGGTGTCAGGCCTGGGGACAAGCTGATCCTCACCAAGCCCCTCGGGGTTGGAATCGTAGCTACGGCTGACAGGGTCAAGGAAGCGTCCAAGGAGGCTATGGATGAAGCCATAAAATCCATGACGACTTTAAACAAATACGCATCCGAAATCATCCGGAACTATGAGGTGCATGCCTGTACGGATGTTACAGGGTTTGGGTTTTTGGGACATCTCCATGAAATGCTGCAAAGGGAGCATACTGCTGTTATCCAGGGCAAATCGGTTCCCTATATCAAGGAAGCATATGATTATGCAGATGAATTTTTGTTGACGGCAGCCGGACAGAGAAACCGTAATTTCGTGGAAGCCTATATTGAATTTGAAAATATTGAGTTTGCCCTGCAGGAAATTTTATTTGACCCACAGACCTCAGGAGGGCTTTTGGTCAGCATAAAGCCTGAGGATGCGGACCAGGCTTTGGAAGAGCTGAAGGCCTTAGGGCTTCCTTGTAATATCATTGGAGAGATAACGGAGTTGCAGGCTAAGGAAATCATAATAAAATAAAGGGAACCAATAAAGGAATTATAATAAAGGAAGTCATAATAAAACAACAGAAACGGAGATGGATCTATGAAAAAAGAAATTGATGCAAGAGGAATGCAATGCCCCCTCCCGGTTATTGAAACGAAGAAGGCGCTGAAGGAGCTGACAGAGGGAACGGTTGAAGTTAATGTTGATAATGAAATTGCCGTCCAGAACTTAATAAAGATGGCAACCCAGAAGCAGTTAAAAAATTCATCGGAAAAAATTACGGAAGACCATTATATTGTCAGGATCGAGGTATCAGGCCATTCCGCAGATAATACAGTTAGCGGGGGTGGCAGCAATGAGGCTGGCACAAAGGCTCCAGCCATGGACGAACGCTGTTACCCGGATTCCAGGGAAGGCGATACCTTAGTCGTGATCTCTGCGGATCATATGGGAGAAGGCGATGAGCAGTTAGGAAAGACCTTGATGAAGGGCTTTATTTATGCGCTGAATGAATTGGAGAAGCTGCCGGGGAAGATAATATTTTACAATGGCGGGGCAAGGCTGTCCGTAGAAGGCTCCGATTCCTTAGAGGATTTAAAGAAGCTGGAAGCCCAGGGCGTTGAGATTCTGACCTGTGGAACCTGCCTCAATTTTTATGGACTTGGGGAAAAGCTGTCCGTCGGATCGGTTACCAATATGTATACCATTGTGGAATTAATGGCGGATGCAGCTAAGATAATAAAGCCTTGACACCGGAATTAACCAGGGATTAATTTGTAACTAACCTGGAATTTAACCTGGAATTAACCCGGAATCAACCTTAGGAGAAAGTGGAATGGAGAACTTAATCATTGTCCGCGGCGGTGGGGATATTGCAACAGGAACAATCCATAAATTACACCGCTGCGGGTTTCAGGTAATTATATTAGAAATCGCAAAGCCATCCGCAATACGGAGAAAAGTATCCTTTTCAGAGGCAATGTATGACAAGGAAGCTGTAGTAGAAGACGTAACCTGCAAAAAAGCTGGCGGTATTCAAGAGATTCATCAAATTCTGGCAGAGGGGAAGATACCGATGGTGGAAGATGAGCATTGTAATATTTTAAAGTATTTCCACCCCTTTGCTTTGGTAGACGGGATATTAGCTAAGAAAAATATGGGGACAAATAAAGCAATGGCACCTATTACCGTGGCATTAGGGCCAGGTTTTGAAGCGGGTGTTGACGTAGATGCCGTGATTGAAACCCAAAGGGGACATGACCTAGGAAGAATCCTGCTCACAGGCTTTGCGGCAAAGAATACAGGAGTTCCCGGAATCATCGGGGGATATGGCAGGGAGAGGGTGATCCACAGTCCTGCCAGCGGGACCATTAAGAATTTAAGCCATATCAGCGACACTGTAACCAAGGGGCAAGCCATAGCGGTCATTGGGGAAACTAAGGTGGAAGCTACCATTGACGGCATCCTGCGGGGAATCATTAAGGATGGCTATCCCGTAAAAGAAGGCTTGAAAATTGCGGATATTGACCCTAGGGTTGAAGAAAAAAAGAATTGCTTCACCATATCGGATAAAGCCCGGTGCATAGGCGGAAGTGTTTTGGAAGCTATTCTATATCTGCAAAGAAGAAAGAACATCACAATAAATGATCCGGGTGCCAAAGGTCATAGTTAGCAGTGGGATGGATATGCACATATTCATCGCTGTAGTATGATGAAGGTTTTTGGCACTTGAATCATAAAGGAAAAAGATAAAAGAAGAAGATAAAGAAAAAGATAAAGGAAGAAGATAAAGAAGAAGATAAGGGAAAAGATAAGGAAAAAGATAAGGAAAAAGATAAAGGGAAAAGATGAGGGTGAACGGCAGTGATTTATTTTGATAATGCGGCTACCAGCTTATACAAACCGGATTCTGTAGCGGATGCGGTATACGCTGCGGTTAAGAATATGGGAAGTTACGGAAGAGGCTCGCATCAGGCATCCCTGGAGGCAGGCAGGATGATTTATGCTACCAGGGAACTGATTGCCGGGCTTTTTCATATTAAGGATTGCAGCCGCATTGCCTTTACCTCGAATGCTACGGAAAGTCTCAATATTGCAATTAAAGGGCTTGTACACCCCGGTGACCATGTAATAACAACAGAGCTGGAGCATAACAGCGTATTACGGCCTCTTTATGGGCAGGAAGCAAAAGGCGCTGAAATAACCATTGTAAAAAGCGATTCCCTTGGCAATATCAATATAGATGATATAGAGAGCCATATTAGGAAGAACACAAAAATGGTGGTCTGCACCCATAGCTCGAATCTGACAGGGAATCTGGTGGATATAAAGAGGATTGGCAGCCTATGCAAGGCACGAAAGCTGTTATTTGTGGTGGACGCCGCACAGACAGCAGGGGTCTTTCCTATTAATGTGGAGGAACAGAATATTGATGTCCTTTGCTTTACAGGCCATAAGGGGCTGCTTGGACCCCAGGGCACGGGAGGGATTTATGTCCGGGAGGGAATTTTTGTAGCACCGCTGAAGTCTGGGGGAAGCGGAAGCTCAACTTTTCTGAAAACACAGCCGGTGGTAATGCCGGAATGCCTGGAGGCAGGCACCTTAAATGGGCATGGGATTGCCGGATTACATGCCGGTGTCTCCTATATTCTGGAGCAGGGAGTGGACAATCTCAGAAGAAAAGAACTGGAGCTTATGTGGCAGTTTTATGAAGGGATTAAAGCAATACCGGAGATAAGGATTTATGGTGATTTTTCTGCAAGGGAGAGGTCGGCAATTGTCGCTTTTAATATAGGGGAATATGATTCAGCCTCGGTATGTGACCAATTAGCAGAGGCTTACGGCATCTATACAAGGGCAGGAGGGCATTGTGCCCCCCTGATGCACCAGGCCTTGGGAACAAGGGAACAGGGGGCTGTCCGCTTTAGCTTCTCCCATTTTAATACGGGGGATGAAGTGGAGCTGGGAATTAAAGCGGTAAAGGAACTTGCGATGGAATAACAGGAGAAGACGATGAGGGAAAAAGAGCTAAGGCTGGTAATTACCTTTCAGAATACAACGAGTGCGATGGCGATGGAGAAAGTGTGTAAAGAAAAAGGATTAAGCGGCAGATTGATTCCGGTTCCCCGCAGTATTACTGCAGGCTGTGGACTATCCTGGAGCGCTGCACCTGGGGCTATGGTTGAGTTGAGAAATGCTATGGAAGAAAACAATGTTAGCTATGATAAGATATATGAATTAGAGATATGATATGGGGGGATGGGCGAGGTTTAGGTTGTGAGGTGAATAGATAGACACCCATATTCACCGCGTTAGTATAAAGAAGTTTTCTGGTAAATTGTTATGTATGATTGAAGGACGATATGTGGTTGAAGGATGATGTGTGGTTGAAGGATGATTTATGGTTGAAGGATGATATGTGGTTGAAGGATGATATATGGTTGAAGAGTGATACATAGTAAAAGAATTATATGATGGGTGATGGAATGGATATATACAAGGAAGATTTATATGGGGAACTGGTAAAGGGTGATAAGTTGTCTGAGGCTCTTGGAGTAAATCAAGCCGGAGGGCAGACGGTTGCTTTTGTCGGCGCAGGAGGGAAAACAACTGCAATCTATCATCTGGCAGAAGAGCTGGCTGCGATGGGGAAAAGAGTAATTATTACAACGACTACCCATATGTTTTTGCCTTCAAACTATGGGGTACTTGAGGAGAATGAGGACGGACTTCTAAAAATGCTGGACTTACATGGCATAGCGGTAACAGGAACTCCTTGTGGGGACGGAAAGATGACAAAGGTATCGGATTCCTTTTATCTGAAGATGAAGGATATGGCGGACTATATTCTGGTTGAGGCGGATGGTTCTAAAAGATTACCTATTAAGGTGCCGGGCAGGAATGAACCGGTACTGCCCTCGGATACGGACCTGGTTGTTATTGTGGCAGGTTTATCCTGCTTATCCCGGCCTCTTACGGAGGTCTGCCACCGGCAGGAACGGGCAGCCGAAATATTAGGGTGCCAGTTAATACACCAAATAGATACCTTTGACGTAGCAAAGCTGATTAAAACGGGGTACTGTGATGACATAAATTTACCCTATAGGATATTATTGAATCAGTGTGATAATAAAGAGCAGAGGGAAAATGCATTAGAAATAATAGGCTTCCTGGAGGACAAGGGGAGTGTAATAGTATCCAGTATGTTGGGGGCTGAAGGAAAATAGGGGCATGGGGTATAGATGATGCTTTAACGATATTGGTCAAATAAAATGTTCGGACTTTCTGCCGGTGATAATATCCGGTGCAGTGAGATTATAAATTGGGCTCTGTGTCAATAGTTGGGGTGGGATTCTCTGAATCCCGCCTCATTGCTGTTTTAGGGTTATTTTAGTGGAGCGTAATTTGGATAGTAAATATAAATAACTATATCTAAAACTATAAAATTTATTGACTAACTATCAATTGATAGCATATAATAGAGTTGTAGGAGGTGAAAATGTGAGTCAGAAGATAATTTCGCAAGAAGAAGGGGTAGTTACATTTTTAAAAGATTTAAAAGAGGTACTGACTGATCCTGATTTTGATATTTCAAAAGATTTAGATATATTATTAAAGAAAAAGAATGAGTTACCAACTGACCCACATACGACATTTAATACAATGCAGGCTCTTGAATTTGATAGATACGATGTATTAAACCAGCTTTTAGCTTTGGATATTGCCGAATATATAGAGACATTTATTGATGATAAAGACAATACTCTTCCACCTTTTTTTGCGTTTGGTAAGATAATAAAAAGTCGGGAAGTATATATAAAGGCCAAAGTCCGGGATAAAAAGAACTGTAAAGTGTTTTGTGTTTCTTTTCATTTCGCACGATTTCCCTTACCCGTTATAAGGCCTTATGCCTAAGTTGAGAAGAAAGGAGTGCCCGGTATGAATAATGATTTTTTGGTCAGTACAATTGAGATGGATTGCCCTATCTGCAATAAAGTGCATCAATTAGAGAAACGAAGAAGAATAACACAATCAATTGTTAAAGATGAAATAGTCAAGTATGAAGAAAATTATTTCTTATGCCCTTTGTGTGACGAAGAAGAAAATGAATTTGTCCCAGCCGGATTGATGGATGAAAATTTGTTAAAAGCAAGAGATGCCTATCGGCAACAGAAAGGCTTATTGACTTCTAAGGAGATTGCTAATATTAGAAACTATTATGGCTTGACCCAAAGTGATCTTTCGGCGTTACTAGGGTGGGGTGATGTTACGGTTACGAGATATGAAACAAAAACAATCCAGGATGAGACCTATGACCATATCATGAGGATGGTATTTGAAAATCCTATGTTTGCCCTGGAATGCATAAGTAAGCATGGGAGTAGATTTAATTCGGAAAAGTATGAACGCATTCGTAAAAGTATTGCGAACAGAGTGGAAGAGGTTGGGAGCCTTTATCTGAAGAAACAAGGAATAAGCAGCCTTTATGTAAATTTTAATGAAGAAAATGACCTGAACGGATACCAATTGCTAAACATTGAAAAAGTTGCAAATGTAATAGGATATTTTGCCAGGTTCGTTGACAATCTTTATAAAGTCAAGTTAATGAAGCTTCTTTGGTACGCCGATTCTATTTTTTTCGGAAGATATGGCAGATCCATGACGGGATTGGTCTATAAACATATGCCGCTTGGAGCTTTACCAATTGCTTATGATGAAATAATATCATTACCCACAGTACAAATTGTAGAAGAGATGGTGCGGGATGAGGTATGCTATCGGATTCGGCCATATAGAGATGTAAATATATCGGATTTCTCATTAGAAGAATTGAATGTTTTGGAGTTGGTTGCGACCACTTTTCAGCGCTATAACTCAAAAGATATTATTGACTATATGCACAAGGAAAAGGCCTATGTAGAAACGATGCCGAATCAGGTTATTCCATATAGTTTGTCAAAACAGTTAAATGAATTAAGGTAAAGGCTGCTCCTATAGTTTATAAGCAACTCCATTAAAATCAAAAAGGACTCAGAGAGAATAGCTGTGGTTGTAAAGGATCGCCGCAGAATGAATTTGCGATAGCAGTCTATACAAAGGAACCGTATGAATAGCATGGAAATGCGCCTTGAAACGGTTAAGCCCGACCTCCAAAAGTTAGACCTAAAATGTCTGACTTATTGGTGTTATATCAGGCTTTTAAAGCCTAATCAAGACGCATTTTTTGTATATTATCTTTCGGCAAAGCTATTTTATGGCAGCCGCCTCTTTGTTTTATGAAGCCTGTTCAAACTGGCTATTATAGAGTTCGGCATAGAAACCGCCTTTTTCCAGCAGTTCATTATGGTGTCCGCTCTCCACAATATCGCCGTCCTTCATAACAAGAATGATATCGGCATCGCGGATGGTGGACAGCCTGTGGGCAATGACGAATGACGTCCTGCCGTGTGTCAGCTTATCCATAGCATTTTGGACAAGTCTTTCGGTGCGGGTATCGACGGAGCTTGTCGCTTCATCCAATATAAGGAGGGGCGCATTTTGGACCATGGCGCGGGCAATGGTTATAAGCTGCTTTTGGCCGGCTGACAGGGTCGCTTTATCATCAAGTACTGTATTATAGCCCTGGGGTAATGTGCGGATAAAGTGGTGTAAGCCAACAGCTTTGCAGGCAGCTTCTACTTCCTGGTCCGTAACGCCCTGTTTGCTGTATATAATATTTTCACGGATAGTTCCTTCAAACAGCCATGTGTCCTGCAATACCATACAGAATTGGTTGTGGACATTTTCCCTTGTCACCTGGCTGATTGGAACATTATCGATACTGATTTCCCCGCTGTCCAGCTCGTAGAAACGCATAAGCAGGTTTACTATGGTTGTTTTTCCGGCACCGGTCGGACCAACAATTGCTACTTTCTGGCCGGCCTTAACCTTTGCTGAAAAGTCGCGGATGATGGTTTTGTCCTTTTCATAGCCGAAGTGGACATTTTTAAATTCAACATGGCCTGAGATATTTTCCAGCTTGCCCTGCTTTGAGCTTTCCTCCGTCAATTCTTCTTCATCGAAAAATTCAAAGACACGTTCGCTTGCAGCTGCGGTCCGCTGTAAGGACTGCATCGACTGCGCCAGCTGTGATAAGGGTTGTGTGAATAAGCGGATATACATCATAAAGGCGACAATGACGCCAAAGGAAATGGTACCGTTCATAGCAAGCGCCGCCCCGACAACACATACCGCTACATATCCGAAGTTTCCGATAAAGCCCATAATGGGCATCATTAATCCTGATAAAAATTGGGATTTCCAGCCGCTTTCGTAGAGTGTTTCATTATATTCCTCAAATATTGCCTTTGCTTCCTTGCCGCCGTTGTAAGCCTTGACGACATTAAGTCCTGAATATACTTCCTCGATATGCCCATTGATATCCCCCAGGCCTTTTTGCTGTGCGGTAAAATGCTTTTGGGATTTTGACATGATAATCATCATCAATGCAAAGCCGATGATGGTAGAGCCAATGGCGGTCAGTGCCAAAATCCAGTTATTATAGAACATCATGATCAGTGAGCCTACAAACATGGTCACCGCTTTTACCAGATTATCAACACTTTGGTTTAAGGTCTGTCCGATGGTATCTACATCGTTGGTGGCACGGCTGAGCACATCGCCGTAGCTTGTTTTATCAAAATATTTGAGGGGCAGTTTGTTGATTTTTTGGGAGATACCGGTCCGCATATTTTGGGATATCCTTGCAGTCATGGTTGCCATAATATAGTTTTCCGCAAGGCTGAGCAGTGCCGAGCCTGCATAGAAAAACAGGAGAAATCCTGCGATACCGATGATGGTATCCATGTCGACCACGCCCATGATTGGCTGTCCATTGACCAGCGCAGGCAGCCCTTTGGCAATTTCATTGGTCATATCCTTTAATTTGTCGGGGCCGATTAGCTGGAACACAGTACCTACAGCCGCCAAAATAAGGGCGGTTATGATTGCGGGCAGATAACTTTTGCAATACTGTATCAATCTGCCCCAGGTCTTTTTAAAATCCTTGGCCTTCTCCGTCACCCCCATGCCGGGGCCGCCAGGACCACCAGGGCCGAAGCCTCCGGCTCCTCTTCCGGTCATTTTTCTGTTATTTTCACTCATGATGCCATTTCCTCCTCGCTTAATTGTGATGCGGCAATTTCTTTATATACCGCGCAATTGCAAAGCAATTCTTTATGGGTTCCCCTGCCTACGACTTTGCCCTCGTCAAGGACAATAATCTGGTCGGCGTCCATGATGGTGCCTATCCGCTGGGCTACGATCAGGCTTGTTACCCCGGCGGTTTCCCGTTTCAATTCACTGCGCAAAACACGGTCCGTCTTATAATCCAGCGCTGAAAAGGAATCATCAAAAATATAAATTTCCGGTTTGCGGCAGACAGCCCGCGCAATTGCCAGACGTTGCTTTTGTCCACCGGAGACATTTGTGCCGCCTTGGGCGATCAGGGCGCCATATTGTCCATCCATCTTTTCTACGAAATCGGATCCCTGTGCGATTTTCAGGGCTTTTTGTATTTCCTCTGCCGTATAATCCTTGCCGCCGTTATTTCCATAAGCAACGTTTGAGCTTACAGTTCCCTTGAATAGTACTGCCTTTTGGGGCACATATCCGATTTTATTGTATAATGCCTCCAGCTGGTAGTCCTTTACATTTACCCCATCTACCAGCACCTCACCCTCTGTCGCATCAAAAAAACGGGGAACCAGGTTGATCAGCGTGGATTTACCGCTGCCTGTTGAGCCAATGAATGCGACGGTTTCTCCGCGCCTTGCTGTAAAGCTGACGTTTTCCAGCACATACTCCGCTGCGTCAGGGTATTTAAAGCTGACATTCTTAAATTCGACTTCACCCACCTTCTGAGACTTTCCGGTGGTAATGCTGCCGTCCAGAATAGTCGGTTCGGTGTCCAGCACCTCGTTGATACGTTTTGCGGAAACGCTGGCTCTCGGGAACATAATAAAAATCATAACCAACATCATAAATGCCATAATAACCTGCATGGCGTATTGTGAAAATACAACCATATTGGAGAAGAGCAGCAGCTTATCCGGCGCTTCGGCAGCCTCAATCAGGTAAGCGCCAATCCAGTAGATTGCCAGGGGCAGCCCGCTCATGACCAGATTCATAACCGGCATCATAAAAGCCATAGCGCGGTTGGTAAACAGATTGGTATCCGTAAGCTCCCTGTTTGCTGTTTCAAACTTTTCTTCCTGGTAATCCTCTGCGTTATAAGCGCGGACAACACGCAGACCAGTCAGGTTCTCCCTTGTCACCCGGGTCAGATTATCGGTAAGCATTTGCATTTTTTTGAATTTTGGCAGGACGAATATCATAATGAGCAAAACCATGGCGATTAAGAACAGGACGGCTACGCCGGTCGCAAGGGACCATTCAAACCCTTTTCCGGATATTTTGATTACCGCCCAGACACCCATGATCGGCGCTTTGACAACCAATTGCAGGGCCATGGTGATAAGCATTTGGACCTGTGTAATATCATTGGTTGAACGTGTAATAAGGCTTGAGGTTGAAAACCTGTTTACTTCTTCCATTGAAAAAGACTCAACCTTGCTAAATAGCATGCTGCGCAGACGCTGGGAAAAGGAGGAACCGATGCGTGCGGCAAAATAACCAACAATAAAAGCAGCGACCAGGCTGCCTATGGCACATAACAGCATCCAGCCGCCTGCAATC
>JARKQP010000906.1 GCA_029974875.1 Mobilitalea sp. | reverse complement strand
TTCAGATTCATAGGACCCAATACATTTATTATGCTCATTGCCTGCTTTGTTATTACTTGATTTCATAATCTATCAATTAGATAATAACACCTTTCCTGCCAAAAAATCCATAATAAATTAGTCATTTTATAAAAAACTTATTCTTGGACAAAGATTGAACCTGTCATAAAGCTGTATACAGGGAAGTTTCCAAGAGTGCTCCGTTAATTAAAACAGGGAATTAAAACCTTGGACAGCCTCAGCTCCCTGTTTTAATTCCCTGTTGTTTTATTCCCCGCTTTTCAAAGTCCCTGTATGTATTTTTGTAGGACTGTCCACACTACATCAGCATCTGCTTTGCCTGCCAAAATCAAATTTTCAAATGTACTGTTAGCCTAATTATGGGTGAGACAGTACACTATGCCCTTAGCTTATATTCCAAACGGATTTTATCAGCAATTAATGCTACAAATTCCGAATTAGTCGGCTTTCCTTTTCCATTACTAACTGTGTAACCAAATAATTCATCAATTGTGTCCATCTTCCCTCTGCTCCAGGCAACCTCGATTGCATGGCGGATCGCCCTTTCTACCCTGCTTGGAGTCGTCTTATGGCGTTTTGCAATGGAAGGATAAAGGAGCTTTGTGATGGAATTTAACATCTCTGCATCATTAACGGACATCATGATCGCATCACGTAAGTACTGGTAACCCTTGATATGTGCCGGAACACCGATTTCATGGATGATATTCGTAACATCCGATTCCAGGTTTCTTTCCATATAAGTACTTTTATTCTCATAGGCACTGACTCTATGGTTATCTATTAGTTTCGTATGGCTGTCGCCTTTAATCTGTTTAATCCTGGATAAAATCATGTTATTATCGAAGGGCTTCATAATATAATAATTTGCTCCCAGCTCAAATGCGTTCTCTGTTACCCCTTCTTGTCCTATGGCCGTGATAACAATAAAGGAAGGATTCTTTTTGATCTCGGTATCTTTTCTAATCTTCTCCATGACACCAAGACCATCCAGCTTTGGCATAATCAGATCCAACAGAACAACATCCGGCTTCTTCTCTTTAATCATATCCAATGCATCAATTCCATTTTCTGATTTGCCTACTACTTCAATGTCGGCATCTTCCTTGAGGATATCTTCCAGCAGATTTACCATCCTCTCGTTGTCATCAACAATAGCTACATTAATTTTACTCATTTACTTTCCAACCTCCATACAATTTTTTTATTCTCTCCTTGATCTGTTCCCATGTTCCTTTAGCAGTATGCATCCCCTTATTATGCACCCCCTTAATTGGAACTCCACCGTTCCATTTTTCTCAATATGGTAAATTTCATTGGTGTCCTTAAGGTTGTCTGTATTTCGTTTCTCTTTTCGTGAATCTTAGCGTAGCTTTTTGGGTTTCATGTTGTTCATGAATCTATTATACAACTTGACTAATTATGAGTCAATATTTATCATTTTGGCAAAATAGCTAAAATATCGATTTTTTTCTACAACAAACCTTATTGATATTTTACACAAAACGCCGGCGTCCAACATGAATCCTTATAAATTTACACATAATTCTTGTCTTTTAGTATATATTTTGTCCAAACATCATCTGTAAATTTTTACCACAATGGAATTATATCTGTAAATAAGGCTTTTATCAAACCTTTCTTGTCGCACCATTCGACAGCGAAACGAGGCTATAATTCAACGAAAATGCGGTTACCACAAGATTTTGTGTAATTGTAAATTTTATACAGTTTATTTGCTGTTGTATTTTTTTGAAGCCCTTTTTTCCATGGCGTAATTTGTCGATTTTTTATTGCAACAAAAGATTTCCTTATTCTAAATTATTTACCATGTTCTCGATGAAAGTACCGTAACCTTTCGTTGAATCCTGTATAAATACGTGCGTAACAGCACCAATTATCTTGTTATTTTGGATAATCGGGCTCCCACTCATCCCCTGTACGATTCCTCCTGTCTGATTTAGTAATCTTTCATCGGTAATTCTCAGAACAATACCTTTACTATGGTTGGTATTACTGATATCTATATTTTCGATCTCAATATTATAATCGGTAGTGGTATCCCCGACGGTACAGCGGATCGTTGCCTTACCCTTCCTGGCCTCCTGTTTTAAACCGATTTCCAAAGGCTCCTGCGCGTTATTCCCCTCATAATCCCCATTAATTGTGCCAAATATGCCCTGGTAAGTATTTTCTGTAATCCTTCCCATACGGTAACGGTCGCTCTGTCTGATCATTCCGATTAATTCTCCGGGCTCTCCTTCTTTCCCCTTGATAATCGACATTATTTCAGCCATATAGATGGAACCCTCCCTGACATCCATTAATAGCCCGGTGTCAATGTCCGTAATCCCATGTCCTAATGCCCCGAATTGCCCGTCGCTGGAGATGAAGGTCAATGTTCCGATACCCTGGGTATTGTCACGGATCCATGCCCCAATCTTGTACTCCCCACTGGGGGTTTTGACCGGGGTTACGCGTACAGTAATTTCCTCCTTATTTCTCCTTACCTTCAGGGTAATATCTGCTCCCCCGCTTTTTTGTATTTCATCAATCATTTCGCTTTTTTTGCTTAGCTTAACGTCATTGACCGAAAGGATATAATCCCCCGATTTTAGCTTATTGCTGATCGGTTCATAGTTCAGCCCGTCCTTCCCTGTAATACGCCCGCTTCCCAATACCAGGATTCCGTCTGTCTCTACATAAATACCGATGGGTGTGCCACAGGGGATTAACTCCCTGGTTTCAATTACATCCAGGGAAATATTTTTGAAATTGAACAAGCCAAAAAGCTTCAGGCTGATATTGTATTTGCCGGTGGTTGAAGATTCCAGGGTAAAGGGCTCATTCAAATCTATATTGATCTGATCCTTTGGCACCTTAAGGTTATTGACACTGATAACCCCAATGTTATCCGTCTCAATCATCCCTTTTATCGGCATATTAAAATCAAAGCTTTCCTCTTTGTCTACCACAATCTTTATCTCATTCGGTATCTTTTTTTCTATATTATAAAAGAAATAAAATATAAGCAGTAATAACATCACACCAAATAATCCCATACTGCATCTTCTGAATACTTTCTTATTCCTCATCCTTTCACCTCATGCCACATAGAATAAGTGTTTGTCTCTTAGAATGCTCTTTAGCAAAGACACACAAGATGAACCAGAAAGCCGGTTCATCTTGTTATAAACAAAAAAGATATACAACACGATTGTATATCCACAATAGTATTGTATATCCTTGCAGTTAGTATGCGTTATTTTTTAATATTTAAAGCTTATATTTTTTGGAATTATATGCCAATTCCTTCATTTCTTTTGCGTTCTCCCTCACACGCTCTGTTATCTGGGCACCTCCCAGGATCCTGGACAGCTCATCTATCATCTCTTCCTCTTTCAATTCCCGGATCAGCGTCTGGGTTGAAATGCCATCCGTCTGTTTTTCAATTACATAATGGGCATCAGCCATAGCTGCTATCTGGGCAAGATGGGTGATGCAGATAATCTGGTGGTTGCCGGCAATGCTTGATAATTGCTCTGATACCTTCTGTGCAGTCCTTCCGCTGATTCCCACATCGATCTCATCAAAAATTAGAGTTTCGATCTCATCCTTATCGGCTAACACGGATTTAATTCCCAGCATAATCCTGGACAGCTCACCGCCGGATGCGACCCTTGACAGAGGCTTCATTCCCTCGCCGGGATTCGTGGATATGATAAATTCCGCCTCGTCAAAGCCACCCGCCGTATAATGCTGCAGCCTCCCAAAGATCATCTCAAATTGTACATCCAGAAAGTTCAAGGCAACAAGGGCAGCCTTTATTCTTGCGGTAAGCTCCTTTGCTTTGCTTTTGCGGATATCGGACAGGCGCTGTGACAGTGCGTCTAAGCGGGCCTCCGCTTCTGAAAGCTTTTTCGCAAGCTTGTCCATATATAGGTCGTAGTCACGGTATTTCTCCAGCTTTTCTTCACATTCCTTGCAGTGGCTGATTATCTGGGCGATGGAATTGCCATATTTTGATTTGAAGTGGTTAATCAGGTCAAGCCGTTTCGTAACCTCCTCCAGCTCCTCTTCCGGATTTTCCATATCTCCCATGTACTGTGATAAGTCCCTGTTCAGGTCGTTCATAAGTCCGTCAATCTCAGAAAGCTGATTTAAGAATCCGCTTATTGTATTATCGAATTCGGATAGCTTCTGCAGCTGGCGTAAAGCCCTTCCAATTGCATCCCCTGCTGCGGAAGGGTCATAGCCGGTATAGCGGTAAACACTCTGTAAGCCTTCTGATATGGCATTTGCATTCGACAGCTTTTTATATCTGACGGATAGTTCTTCGTCTTCACCGGGGATCAGGGATGCATTTTTGATCTCATTTACTTCATATTCCAAAAAGGATATCTCCCTCAGCCTCTTATCCTCATCCATGCCGGCCTGCAAGAATTCCTGCTTTAATTTGCTATATTCCTTATAGCTCTGTTCCAGATCAGATTTTAAATCATTAATTTCATCCTTTGCAAAACGGTCAACAATCTCTAAATGCTTTGATTTGTTCAGGAGAGACTGGTGCTCATGCTGCCCATGTATGTCAATTAATAAGCCCGCAACTGTGGACAGGGCGGAGGCAGTGACATTCTCCCCATTAATCTTGCACACACTTCTTCCGGACATAACCTTTCTTGATATAATGATCTGGTCTCCTTCAACCGGGATGTCCAGCTCCTTCATAGCCTCCAATACTGCCTCTGCCTTTGTCTCAAAGACCAGCTCAACCAATGCATATTCGGCTCCGCTGCGGACAATGTCCTTGCCCATCTTGGCTCCAAGGGCAGCATTGACCGAGCCGATGATGATGGACTTACCGGCACCTGTTTCACCGGTCATGATATTCAGGTGGTTTTTAAAGTCTATTTCTACTTCATTAATAATGGCAAAATTTTTAACATGCAGGCTGACTAACAATGATTATCCCTCATTTCCGTGAAGTAATTCTGATTCTTTCGTACTGCGGCTGATGATCAATCCCTACTTTAAATAAGAAACGTATGTTCTGAATCCATTGTATCATAGGAAAATATGATAATCAATGGTAACTTACAATCCTTGTCATTTCTGACGAAATTTCAAACCATTCTTTGTCATTTTAACCAACGCCGCGCCTGACGGATCTGGTATAATTCCGTCAGCCCCAAAAATATGGGGCAAAATAAAACACGGCTGAATTCCAATAAGAAATCCAGCCGTATTTTTCTATTTTACAAGGAGGAACCCAAGTAACTCTTTCTGCGCCTGCTCCAATTAATGGTCCGCAGGCTCCCGGTAACCGGGATAATGAAATGTTTATCTGCCAAATATTTATTTTTTACCTATCGGCGTAACCGTTAGTTTACATGTCAGCCTCCGTCCATTGACGGTTGCTGTAATTGTAGCTGTGCCTACTGCCCTGGAGCTGACCTGGCCATTTGTAATTACCGCAACCTGCGGCTTATCTATGCTCCATTTTACGGGGGCTGTTGCGCCCTCTACTTCCAAAGGATAAGGATAGGTGGTATATTGCTCCAGGGTCAGGGAGGTCATGTTCAGGCCGATTACAGTAACTTCAACAGTAGCAGTCTTACCTGAATCCGTCATTACCGTAATATAGGCTTTTCCAGTGGAACGCGCCGTAATCCTGCCCGTTGTCCTGTTCACGGTTGCTACAGCCGGGTTATCGGTGCTCCAGGTGTAGCCGTCCGTTGAGGTGGCCGGAATTAAAACCAACCGGACAATCTTTTCTTCACCCGGTACCATGGTTAAAGACTTATCCTGCAGGGTAATTCCTGTGGAAGGTACCCTCTCGTATACAACTACCTGACAAATTACTTTCTTTCCGCTATTATCTAACGCTTGTGCAGTGATCGTCGCATTTCCAGCCTTCAGCCCTGTTACCGTGCCGTTGTCATCAACAATGGCCACGCTAGTATCACTTGAGGTCCAGCCGGCTGTTTTAAAGGTTGCATTGCTTGGCCTGATGGTAGCCTTCAGCTTCTTCGTATCGCCAACATACATGGAGAGGTAATTACTGCTTATGGTAATGCTTTCTACCGCATTGACAACACGGACTTCACAGGTGGCTTCCACCTCGCTGCCGTCTAAAGCCATGGCTGTAATGGTAGCATAACCATTCTTAAGGCCTGTTACTTTACCCTTCTGGGTTACTGTTGCAATTTCTTCATTACTGGAGGTCCATAATACATTTTGGTTCGTAGCTGTCTCGGTGGTTACCGTTGCTTTCAGCTGGAAGGACTTCCCGACACCCAGATAATAATTCTCATAATCTAATTTAATGGTTGTTACTGTCTCTCTTACTGTAACCACACAGGTTGCAATATATCCGCCCTCCACCGTAGTGCAGGTAATGATGGCTACGCCGCCCGTCAAGCCGGCTACCTCACCGGTTTTTGATACCGTTGCGATTTTCTCATTGGAGCTTTTCCAGGTTATATTAAGGTTCGTTGCCGAGCTTGGTGAAACGGATGCTTCCAGCATAAATTTGGTTCCGGTATAGATCGTCTTTTCGGAGAAATTAAGGATCAATCCTGTTGCCGGCTGGGTTACCGTGACCTTACAGGTGGCCACTCCTCCCACTTCCGTTTTGGCCATGATGATTGCCACGCCGGTACCCTTACCGGTGACCTTACCGGTATCATCAACTGTTGCTATCTTTGTGTCGCTGGATTCCCATACTAAATTTGTATCCGTACTATCAGTCGGGGTGAAGGTTGGTTTAATCGCATAGGATTCACCGACCTTTAGGTTTAAGGTGGCTACATCAAACTTAACTGAACTGGCTACCCTTCTGACGTTAATAGTACAGTAAACCGACTGTCCTCCGTCAAGCGCCTTAAGGATGATTACCGCAGTTCCCACACCCTTCGCAGTTACCAGACCCGTGCCGTCAACAGCGGCGACCGAGGTATTGGTGGAGGTCCAGGTTACAGTACTGATGCTTGCCTTATCGGGCAATAACTTATAAGTCAGCCTTGCTGTCTGGCCGACATACATCGTCTTTGTTGTTTCATCCAGGGTCACGGTTGCTACGGGAACCTGAATGTTAAAATTACAGATTGCAGTTACTGCCGGGTTATCCACGGAGGTCGCTATAATGGATACATTGCCGGGCGATACAAAGGTTACCATACCGGTCTTCTTATCAACGGTTGCTCTCGTCGTATCCGCCGAAGACCATTCTATTTCTTTGTTCGCAGCATTGTCAGGGGTAACGGTAGCACGGAGCTGGAACTTCTTGGTCGCAAGGCTTACTGTCGCCTCTTTTTCCGACAATTCAATCTTTGTTACAGGCTGCCGTACAGTAACATGGCAATAGCCTACCACTATGTTGTCCTTGTCAATTGCTGAAATTACTGCCGTTCCGCCGCTCACGCCCTGGATCGTCGCTGATACGTCTTTTGCAGACACTATTTTCACTATTTTTTCATTCGAAGACTTCCATTGAAGTACAGCCTTCTTATCTTCCGGGGTGATCGTTGCGAGCAGATCCTTATTTTCACCGATTGCCAGCAATAAGGTATCCGGGTCTACCGTTATCTTGTCCGCTGATTTCTTTACTTCTATAAGGCATTTTGCTGTTTTGACCACGCCGTTAACCCTTTGTGTCGCTGTGATCTCAGCTTTACCCAACTTCTTGCCGGTAACTAGTCCGTCTTCATCAACGGTTGCTACTGCAGTATCGCTGGAACTCCAGGTAACCGCCGAATCATCGGTAATAATCGGGACAAGCTTAAAGGTTCCGCCGACATAGATACTTGCCGAGTTAGCATTCAATGCAATTCCATCAATTACGGTAACAGTTATCTTCTTGTTATATTGGGCATCATCCGTTGGATCATCAAATAGACCTGCATTTGTGTTGTAGGTCAAGGTAATTTCGACGGTCCCTTTCTTCTTTGCCTCAATGACATAGGTCTTTGTGCTAAAGGTAGCAATATTCATATCATTGGGTTTATAAGACACTGATTTAAACACCCCTGTATCCGGAAGGTTGGAATTCTCCAGGAGATTATAAGTATCTCCCACATTCATCACAACATTTTCATCGCCCATGTCAATTGGAACAACAATCTTCATGTATGCATATGGAATATTTGTTACATTTTCATCATAGGTGGGTACAAAGGCGAAAATCTCATAAGTTCCTGCCTTTACATTATAAAAATTCACAACCCCGCTCGCGGTGCTTACATGATATTCCATCTTGCTGGTTTTGCTGGTGTCGCCTTCCTTGATTACATTATTCGTCTTCTTGCTGCAATCCTTCACCACCCATTTTAATTTCGTCGCTATCTGTGCATTGGATTGCAGTTGGAAATTCGAAGGCACATTAATGGCCGACCCCGTTACAGAAACCGTTCCCTTCCGTGAAATGGATACCTCCTGCTTGTCCTGTCCAGTCACTACATCTGTGTAACCCAGAGTGAAAGAGGGCTCCACTACAACAGTCAGGGTATCCGACATCTCCTTATTGTTCTCTGACACTGCACTGGTTGCCGTTATCGTTGCCTTGCCGGCACCCTTTGGTGTGATAGTTCCATCAACTGCAACATCAACTATGGCGGAATCACTGCTAGTCAGCACAACATCAGACAACTCAATCGCCGAGCCAGAGACCGTTTCTCCCTGATCCTCAACAAATTTGAGGATAACCTTCCGGGACTCGTTCAATTCCTTACCCAAAATCAAAGTCCTCTTTTTATCACCCTCGTGGGCATAAACCAGGTTGAAACCATTGTTCTTCATTTCCACTTCATTGAACGCAAGCTCTACCTGAACAATAAACGTAAGAACGGTTATACCGGATTCATCTGTTATTGTAGCCTGGATCGTCGCGAATCCGGGTCCCTTGCGGACCAGGGTTATTGTATCGCCAATGGACAGGTTATCTGCTACCCCTTCAATGGCTATAACATCAGGCTCTTTGCTCTCAAATTTCACCTTCACTGAAGCAGGAGCAGAACCGGAAGCCGTCTTCAAGAATAATCCTGTTCTTTCCTTCACTATTTTAGCATTATCATCCGGCTTAACCGTAACAGTACCTAACTGAAACACATAGGACGGCGTGGTCGTCGCCTTTACCGTACCTTCATTATAATGGAATATAAGAAAGGCTAATAGAAAGCCAAAGAAAATTTTAAGTCCCACATCTCGCATTTTGTTCATAATTAACCTCCCTAGAAAACCTAATCATAAAAAGTATATCGGCAGTACATATGGATTAATTTAGCTTCTTTTCCTTAATTTTAAGTGGGATATTTGGCACTTCTGTGTCAATCCGTGGTATTTTTTAGATGTACTGCCAGAATATATGAAAAAAATAAAAGGGCTGTGCTTTCTCTGTTATTACGCAGCTTGAAATGCTACATAATACATCAAGTCTGGCACAGCCCGATCTTTCTTTTGATTTCTTTTTATCTTTGATTTCCTTTTAATTTTAATGGTAACCATTTGGGTTGTTTTTCTGCCATCTCCAGGCATCTTCACACATCTGCTTTACTCCGCGTTCCGCTTTCCAGCCAAGCTCTTTTTCTGCAAGGGAAGGGTCGGCGTAGCAGGTTGCGATATCTCCGGGACGGCGCGGCTTTACCACATAGGGGATCTCCTTCCCACAGGCCTCCTGGAAGGCTCCCACCAGGTCGAGCACGCTATAGCCACAGCCTGTGCCAAGGTTATAAGTGCATACCCCCGGAGCAGCCTTTAGCTTCCCAATTGCTTTTACATGCCCAGCTGCAAGGTCGACAACATGGATATAGTCGCGGACTCCTGTTCCGTCAGGAGTATCATAATCATCCCCGAATACCCCGAGAACCTCCAGCTTGCCTGAGGCCACCTGTGTGATATAGGGTGCCAGATTATTCGGTATCCCTTTCGGATCCTCCCCGATCAGTCCGCTCTCATGGGCTCCAATTGGATTGAAGTAGCGCAGCAGTATCACGTTCCAGCCTGGGTCGGCTGTATGCAGGTCGCGGAGGATCTCCTCAAGCATCAGCTTTGTCCTGCCGTAGGGATTTGTAACAGACAGAGGAAAATCCTCACGGATGGGTACCGTGGCAGGATTGCCGTAAACCGTCGCTGAGGAGCTGAATACGATGTCCTTCACTCCGAAGCTTCTCATAACGTCACAGAGGATTAATGTGCCCGTTACATTATTATGATAATATTTAAGAGGCTTGGACACGGATTCCCCCACCGCCTTTAGTCCGGCAAAATGGATTACCGCTTCTATCTTTTCTTTTTGGAATACCCTGGTCAATGCCTCCCTATCCAATAAATCAACCTGGTAAAAGGTGATGTCCTTCCCTGTGATCTGCTTTACCCTCTTTAAGGATTCTTCACTTGAATTGCATAAATTATCAACTACGACCACGTCATAGCCCGAACCCAAGAGCTCTATGCAGGTATGGCTTCCTATATAACCTGCCCCGCCAGTAACTAAAATTGTCACTAGATTTTCCTCCATCCAATTATTTTCTGCCAGGCATGTCTGAAAATAGAAAAGTAGGTATTATTTTAAAAAATGATACCATAAATTTTCAGATACGCTATGGTTGTATTATACATGATATCTGATGATTTACAATACTGGTCTGACGATTCACAATACTGGAATGTGGTTCTGTTCCCCAACAGCTCCCCAACAAAACAAATCAGCAGGCAGCTTCATTTATTATAAATAAAATTAAAAATAAAAATCAGGGCGGGGGCTTCCTATTATTTTCAAAGCCCACACCCTGATTACAACAATCACCTTCCGACCCGCTTCCCAGCCTACTTCAGGACTTGCCCACCGGCTCACCTTCCAGCTGACTTCCTGGCTCAGCTAAAATACTGCACTATTATTTTCTCTGCGGTACGGGTTGCAAGCGCCTGGGTGGTAAGGGTCGGATTAGGGCCGCCGATTCCATTAAACAATACGCTGTTATCCGCAATAAAAAGCCTTTTTACCTGGTATGCCTCGCAATTTGTATCCGTCACATAGCCCATGCGCATGGTGCTCATAATATGGATAAATATCTCCGGGGACCAGTTGGAACGGATGATTGTCTTGGCTCCTGCTTCCCTGAAAATATTTGCGGCAATAACAGCAAGCTGCTCCCGTTTCCTTGCATCGCCGGCACTGGGCTGATAATGGATTACCGGTAAAAACCCATTTTCATCCCTGCGTTCCGGATCCAGGGTGATTCCATTCCTCTGATCCACATCATCATCCGTGAAAAGATAGACGCTTAAGGTTCTTCTATAATCCCGCATAAATTCCTTTAGCTGTTCCCCCACGATTGTGCCTTCATAATCCCAGGGCGCCCGGGGATCAGGCTGTTTCATAAAGCTATCGCCTTCGCTGCCTGACGAATAGAAGGTGGAGGAATATAAGCCTGGGCTGTAGCCCACGGTAATCAATACCCCCAGTCCGGGATAATCAAACCTGGCCGCGGAGTTCTGCCCGACATAGGGCTTGATATCAGATACTCCCAGGGCACTCATGATAGCATCTTCGCTGAAAATTCCAGTCAGGCTGTCAAACCAGTGGTTTGTTAAGCCCTTGCCTACCCAAGGATTCTCCGGCAATTCCGAATTCAGCCAAAGGCGTGGTGTTTCTATTCCTCCTGCTGACATGACAATAACCCTGGCCCTGAATTCATTCATTTCCCCCGTCCAGGTATCCCTGGTTATTACACCGGCGGCATGAAGCCCCTCCGGGGAGCCATCCTCCGTCAGTATCTTTGTGACAAAGGTATTTGGCCTTACCTCAACATTTCCCGTACTTAAGGCCCGCGGTATGTAGCTTACCAGGGTTGACCTTTTAGCCACCCCTTCTATCGTAGGCCCAATATGGCAGCCGTTCACACAATGCCCCCTGAGGGTACAGCCTACGGCGCGGCTATTTTGCAGGTCAAAAAACGGATCATCGATGGATGGATTTGGGCGCAGAATTGCGTTTGGCTGTGTCCGGTAACCGGGAGCCGACAGCTCTTTGCTCTCCAGATTGCTCCATCCCGCTTTCTTTGCCCCGTAGTAGAATATTTCCTCCTTCGCAGTTACAGGCGCCGGATTGACAGGCAGGGAAGCTTCCACCCTCTCGTAATATGGAACCAGCTCATTGTAGGTTAACGGCCATATATTATCAACTGCCTGCGGATAAGCTCTCGGGGAGTTTCCGAAATAGTGCAGGGTACTTCCCCCTACTCCGGAATTTTGCCAGGCCGTGCCTCCGATCCTTTGCCAGGGCGGCAGCTCCCTGTTGGCAGGCCCCCAGCGCAGCTTTCCATAATTACGGTTGTTCATGTCATCTTCCAGGTCCGTGAAGCTGGTTTTCAATAAATCAATGCTTAAATCATCATAGCTGGAGCTGCTTGTGGCTCCTGGTGAGGTGTTCGGCTCCGGCCATTGTTTATTTCCATACCAGGGTCCGGCTTCTAGCAGGAGCACCCTGATCCCTTTCTCACTGAGTTCTTTTGCAACAACGGCTCCACCGCCTCCTGCGCCTATGATTATTACATCAGCATCATATCCATTCGTCACATGCTTTCCCCCTTATTCCAACTCGTTAATTATCCGCCTTAAAGGCAGGATTTATTTAAAAACTGTTTGTTCATTTATATGAGGGAAAATCTTGTTATATAACAGGAACTATGGATTCCTCCAGCGCACTGGCACATTCATCTTTTGGCACTGCTGTCAGCCTGATTATGGGCGTGCCAGTGCACTAACTAAGTATATCTTAAACTGCCTGTCCTGGGCCAAAGGCTCTACTGTGCGGACGTCAAAGTGCGGTTTCTTATAGCCGGTATCCAGCTATAAGCTCCTCCAGCTCTCCTTCATGCAGGCTTAGGTATTCGTTGAACTCCAGCTTCCGGTCTTGTAGCTCCACCGCCAGGCGGTACAAAAATCCGGGAATATCCTGTGCACGCAGATCACCGTAATCCTTAGCCATTTCCGCACCTGTCCCGCTTACTTTACCGCCGATTTGCAGGGCATAGGCATCCTCCGTTTTCTCGCCGGCACGTTTTTTCTTTCCCTGGAAGCCGATTATACCGACCTGATGTCTGGCGCAGGAGTTGACGCAGCCTGAGATTGAAACCGACGGCAGTCTGTCCTGCGTAAATCCCTTCTCTTCAAAATAAGCCAGAATATTTGTCAGAAGAGCCTGGCTGTCCTGAATTCCAATCTGGCAAATGGAAGCTCCAATACAGCTGATGCTGCAGCCCAGCCTGGTCGTCTTACGGATATCCTTTGTCAGCTCCAGTAATTCCAGAGCCTGCTGTGAGGTCAGATTACGTACCACCATTTCTTCTTCCATGCCAAGACGGATCTGCACCTCTTTCAGATCCTTGGTAAAAGCAAGAATCCTGCCTAAATCCTTAGACTGTAATAAGCCCCCCTGGGGATGGATAGCCACACTGTATAAATTATTTTGCTTCTGGGAAACCACATCCTCAGGAACCATACCCTCAGGAACCGTATCCTCAGAATCCGCACCTTCAGAATCCGCACCTTCAGGAACTGTACCCTCGGGAACCGTACCCTCAGGGTCACCGGTTAAAGCCTCAGCTGGAGCCCCTGGGCTATTGCAGTAGGTATTGTTAATTTCAAAGCTTAGGGACTGTGTTTGCTTTACGCTGTCAAGATGCTTTTTATAGCATTCAAGAAACACTTCTTTCCCCATACGCTGGACGATATAGCGGATTCTTGCCCGCCCTTTATTTTGATAATCCCCTTCCGCTTGAAACAAACTGAGCATTGCTTCTATGTGGTAAAGAATGTCCTGGGGGCTGACCAGCTCATCATAGGGCAGGGCAATCGCCCCATTTGCCCCCATACTGCCTCCAAGATATACCTGAAAATATTCCTTGCCGCCCTTTTTTACCGCCAAAAACCCAAGATCCGCGATTGATGCATTGGCACTGTCGCTTCCGTTATTTGAAAAGGCCACCTTGAATTTT
Source organism: Mobilitalea sp. (assembly GCA_029974875.1). Next base: position 5,884 of record JARKQP010000906.1, on the reverse strand, counting down.
CTCGGCAAATGATAGGTATTGATGCGGGAAACAAAATATTTATTTGCAAATACGGCATAGGGAGTAACGTCAAAGGCTTCTTCCTTCTCGACACCTGACAGGGGAGACAGGGATACGTTGCGGGGGTAATTCCCTCCTCCTCCCCTGGTTATAATATTATGCTCCAGGCTTTGTTCCAGGATGCCAATCATATCGTCCAGCTTCAGGTTATGTAGCTGGATTGCCTGGCGTGTTGTCAGGTGGATGTAATCCAGGGAATATTGCTTTGCTATGTCATGGATAAATTTTAAGGCCGGGTAATCCACAACGCCGGATAGTACCCTCAGCCTTACCATAAACTTTTCGCCGCCCCGCTGGGCATATACACCCATGCCTCCGGAAATGCCCTTGAACTCTGCACTGGTTATTTCCTTCCGGATAAATTTTTCGCCGGCTTCTTTAAAGGCCGGAATTTCCTTCCTTAATTCCTCTTTTAATCCGTTAATTTTTCTGTCCAGATCCTCTTCCCGTATGATACTCATTGTACTACTCCTTTTCATTCTTGCTTTATCGTTCCGGAATATTCTGCCGGGATACTATGTGATTTTCCTCCGGCTTGCATCAAATTTAATTCCATATTTATTCTCTATGATTTATATGTTTTACATTTTTATTTATAACAATGGAGAATCTATTTGTCAATCATTATTTCAATTTGGAAGGGTCATATTGCTGGCATGGCTGTTTCGGACCCTAGCTGTTTCGGAATACTAAAGGCAAGCTTGCAGGCTTTCCTGAATCCAGACATAAGAAGAGGGAAGTACCTCTTTAAATAAGCACTTCCCAGCTTTATCAAATAGCTGTCTTCTATTGGGCTTTAATATCTATGCCCTATGGGCTCACTGAACCTCATAGGTTCTTAACCCGCGGTAACCTAAGGAAGGCCCGGGATATCCTATCTGGCTCCAGCTGATAGGAGCATATTCCAGGACACGTTGATCCGGTGTTTCCAGCCGTGTACTTCCATAGCCCGCCCATTCCGAGTAATAACCCATCATTGTCCAGGTAACCAAAGTGTGAACCGTTGAAACAATCAAGCCCTGATTATTCCTGAAGGGCTGGGGCAGGTTGCCGGTTCCCGCCAACTCCGGTAAAACTTCCGGACTTACTAATACTCCCGAATCACTATAGGCGGCATTCAGCAGCTCTGCTACCGGGATGGCCAAGGGTGTCTCCAGGCTATCGAGATTCATTATTAAATATTCATCTATTTGTGAATCCAGCGCCCCATAATACTGTATCATACCATAGGTATCAGCCAATTCCGGCGTCCTTGGTATTATCTCATTAACAAAGTATTGGTAGGGTATCTCTAATTGCTCCGTCATATCTTCATTCTGTGCAGCTTCTATATAATCATATTCCAAATAATCATGCTCCAAGCCAGTGCACACCTTCTTTTAACCGATACGATATCGCTATATTTATATGATAATGATACGTGTCCTATACTTTGTACACTCTTTATTTGTGTTTTTATTTTTATCCTTTTATTTTGTGCCTATCGCCTTGCATCTTATCACCTTGTACCTTATTGTCTTATCTTATTGTCTTATACTTTTTTGCCTTTTGTATTTCATACTTCACATCCCATTATACCGTTTTTCGAATTATGGTTCCTTTGTTATTTCAACAGCTATGGTTCAAGAAGGGGAGCGCTGCCCCATCGCTGATTTTCCATCCGCTTTGCAACGCTCCCTTCTATGTGGCACACTATACGAAAGTATTATTTAGCAACAACCTTCTTAACCTTGGCCATCTTCTGGTAAGTATCATAGCCGATGGAGGCCATAAGGATAAGGCCTTTTACAATGTTCTGGGTATAAACCCCCATACCGATCAGCTGCATGCCGTTTCCAAGAATTCCAAGGATCAGGCAGCCTACAACCGCATCCTTTACACGCCCTTCACCGCCGATAAAGGATACACCGCCCAGCACGCAGGCAGTAATGGCATCAAATTCTACGCCGGGTCCGATGGAGGAGCTGGCAGAGCCGCCGCGTGAGGTTAATATTACAGTAGATACAGTATATAATACACCTGCGATTCCAAATACCATGACCTTGATCTTGCTGACATTAATGCCTGCCAGGCGGGCAGTCTCCGCATTTCCGCCGACTGCATAGATGAACCGTCCAAAGCAGGTCTTTTCCAGCATGAAATGAATAATTAAGGCTACTACGAGGGCTATAATAATAGGAACGGACACAACGCCCACATAGCCCTGGCCGATGGCAACATAGCTTGGGTCAAAATTAAAGAAGGATTTTGAACCGGAAAGCGTATAGGAAATACCTTTGTAAATGGCCATGGTTGCCAAGGTAACGATCATCGGGTGGATCTTTAAGATATTCGCCGACAAGCCGTTAAATGCACCCAGGGCCATACCGATAACGCCTCCCAAAATAATTGCAACGGGAACCGGTAAACCGGCGCTCTGCATCAGCATTGCAATGCTGACACCGATAACTGCCAGGATCTGTCCAACGGAAAGGTCTGTACCGCCGCTGATCATAACCAGAGCTACACCGATGGTGGCCACAATAAAGTAGGCATTTTGTGTACAGATATTCATCAGGTTCTTCACTGTCAGGAAGTTGGGGGACAACAGGCCGAAGACAACCACCAACAGTATCAGAATCAAAATCATCATATTGCTTTTTATTATTTGCTGTATTTTTGTTTTATCCATTATTTAAATAACCATCCCTTTCTTCAAAACCTGCAAACTTTGGGCTGCAAGCACAAATTTGCGTGTGAAAATCGCCTTTTATTTTCACACTTCCCGACATGCTGCCATAGGCAGCACAAACAATCAGGGAAGAATGCTGCTTTTGCATTCTTCCAGTGTGAAGCATAGAAGTTGTTAGGCACCGTCTTGTGGTGCCTTAGAACTTCTCTTCACACTTCCTCCTATTCATGAGATGCAAGAGCCATAATATATTCCTGGCTGAATTCCTGTTTTGCTACCTCTCCGGTTAAACGTCCGTTACTGATTACAATAATCCGGTCGGACATCCCCAGTAACTCTTCCATATCAGAACTTACCATGACAATCGACTTTCCGCTTTCCACCAGCCTGGACATCATCTCGTAAATTTCATGCCTTGCACCGATATCAATCCCCCTGGTTGGCTCATCAAAGATGATAATATCCGAATCCATGGCCAGCACCTTTGCCAGAACAACCTTCTGCTGGTTACCGCCGCTAAGCAGGCCTACCCTCTGCTCTAAGGCCGGCGTCTTGATATTTAGCATATCCCGGTACTTTTCGGCTTGTCTTCGGATCTTCTTTTTGTCGATCATCCGGTTTGAGGTTAGTTTTCTAATGTTTCCTATACTTATATTCCATTCAATGGAGTTATTCAGGAAGCAGCCCTGTTCCTTCCGGTCCTCCGGGATCAGCCCCATGCCTGACCTGATCATTTCCTGGGGAGACCTGGCATTTTTTTCTTCTCCGTTAATGAAGACCTTACCGTCAAGCTTTTTGTCAGCCCCGAAAATAACCCTCATCAATTCCGTTCTTCCTGCCCCTACCAGGCCGGATACCCCGAGGATTTCACCCTTATGTAAATCAAAGGATACCCCCGTATTTTTTAAACCGCTTACATTTTCCACTTTTAATACGATATCATTTTTTATACAATCCCGTTTCGGGTATGTGTCGCTCAGCTTTCTTCCTACCATCAGCGTAATAAGCTCATCCCTGCTGGTCTTAGCCGTTTCCACTGTAGTTACATAGGCTCCGTCCCTCATTACGGTCACGCTGTCAGTGATTGCAAACAATTCATCCAAACGGTGGGAGATATAGATAATCGTCTTCCCTCTCTCCTTTAGGCTGCGGATCATTTCGTACAGGTTTTCCACCTCCGACATGGTCAGCTGGGCCGTGGGCTCATCCATAACAATAATGCCTGCATCCTTGGAGATTGCCTTTGTAATCTCCACCAACTGCTGCTGGGCCGTAGACAGCTCCTTTACATAGGCTTTCGGGTTAATGTCAATGTGGAAACGTTCAAATAATTCCCTGGTGATCTGAACCATTTCCTTTTTATTTACCAGCCCGTTCATCTGTCTGCCCAGACAGATATTCTCCGCAACGGTCAGGCCATTAATGAGATTATATTCCTGGTAAATAACCTCTACCCCGTTGGTCCTGGAAACCAGGGGCGTCATTTTATCATATTCATTCCCATTGATCCATATGGTTCCTTCATCATTTTGGACCGCACCGGAAAGTACCTTGATTAAAGTTGACTTACCAGCACCATTTTCCCCCAGGAGCGCATGTACTTCACCGCTCTTGAAATCCACGCTTACATTATCAAGGGCGACTACACCGGGGTACCGCTTTGTAATATTCTTCATTTTTAGTACAACTTGTTGTTCCATAGGATACCATTTCCTTCTTTCTAATTGGTATACACAAGCTAAACCAGCGGGCTGGTCCACTTGTCATGAATAAGAATTCGCCAATCGATTGATTTGATAGTAATAATATAATAAAAAATGCAGGAAGCAACAATGAGGGTACATTTCAAAAAAGTGGAGTATTTTTCGATTTGATCTTGATTTGATCCTATGGAAGCTGTTTAAAACAGATTATGGGCGGGATCCTGGAGGATTTCGATTTTTTGGATTTCCTTCACCCTTTCCCCATTCCCGTAGCTGTTCAATACATAAATGGTATCACAGATTACCTTCAATTCCCCCAGATTGGAGGAGGTGACCAGCACCGCCGACCCATTCCCTGCCAGCTCCTCCAGGGCTTTATATATGATGTTTCTCATGGCAATATCCGTTTCTTCACAGATTTCTTCACAGATGAGCAATGACGGCTTTGACAGGATCCATTTGCGGAAGATCACATTTGTCTTCACATAGGAATCAAAGCTGCTTACCTCTTTATCCTTATCCCGTTCCTTGATCCCCAGCTCCTCTAAGTATTCCTTTTCCAGGTAGCGGTTCACCCTCTCATTTTTGAACATGCTGAACAGGCTCATCTTCAGCATGATGGGCAGCAGCAGGTTCTCGGCAAAGCTCATGGAGCCAACCACGCCGCTCCCATCCCTGTCCTTTGGGATGTAGCCCACATTGGAGGCTATGGCGTCATCAATGGTCAGCGGCGCGTAATTTTTGCCCTCCAAAAACATGCGGCCCTGCTCTGCCTTTGTGTTTCCAACCAATAGATCCGTAACTTCCAGGTTGGCGCTGTTATTCATATCATATAAGCCCACCACTTCTCCCCGGTGGACCGTTAAGTTCACATTGCTGACATAGCATGGCCCCGTCAGCTCCACTGTATTTAAGACAACCTGGTCCGTCCTATATCTCTTCCTTTGGAATCCGGTCAGGACCGGATTGCCCACCAGCCATTTCCTGCACAGCTCCTCATTATAATTATCCGAATAAAAGGTCTTTACTGCTTTTCCCTGCCGTAAAATGATGATTCTCTCCGCAAGCTGGGTTAGTTGGTCCCGTTTCCTGCTGGCATAGATAATGGAGATGTTCCTCTCCTTCAGGACACGCAGCAGCTCCAGGATCCTCAGTACCCCCATCTGCCCGTAGGAGCTGAAGGCATCATCAATGAAGACTAATTTTGCTTCATTTTCAATGGAACGGAGCAATTCGACCACATGGCACTGCACTATGGTCAGCTCATTAACCAGCATGTCCGGGGATAATTCAGGGGCATACTGCTTTAATAGCAGGTTCACCCGGTAATTGATTGCTTTTTTATTTATGAAGCCCTTTACTTTGCGCCTGCCGGTAATAATACATAAATTTTCGGCAATCGAAAGATTCGGTATCAGGGTACTTTTTTGCCCCAGACATACCATATCCC
>JARKQP010000883.1 GCA_029974875.1 Mobilitalea sp. | reverse complement strand
AAGCACCCATTTAAGTTTAATATAGCGTGGTGCCGTGGTCCACGTAGAGAATCTGTCCCGTAATTGCCTTCGAGGCATCACTGGCGAAGAAAAGGATGGCTTCGGCCTGATCCTCGGCCTGGGCTTCCGGCAGGGTAATGTCGATATGCTTTGCGCAGGCGGCTGCAAACTCCTGGTGGAAGGTCTTGAAATTTTCCGGTGCGTTTAATTCCGTCGGAGTTGGGCCTGGAGCTATAGCATTGCACCGGATCTCTGTCGGGGAATACAGCAGTGCTATGTTCTTGGTCATACTGTTAACGGCTGCCTTTGCTGCGCTGTAGGAGATACCCGCAATACCCTGGCTGCCGATGGAGGATACATTGACGATGGAGCCCCTCCCGGCTTTCTCCATATGCTCCAATGCATACTTGGACATGTAGAAAACAGAGAACTGATCGATCATGCAAACCTTCTCATACCACTCTTCCGAGCATTCATTAATCGGGATATGCTTGTCTGCAATACCTGCATTGTTGACCAGAACATCAATCCTTCCGAATTTCTTAATGGTTTCGTCGACAATTTTTTTACAATCCTCCATTTTTGCTACATCTGCTTCCACAGCGATGATTTCTCCCCCTTTGGCTGTGATTTCATCCACCGTCCCTTGATTGTTCTCAGCCCTTCTGGATGCAATGACAACCTTAGCACCCTCTTTACAGAACAGCTCTGCCGTAGCACGCCCGATCCCTGCATTGCCGCCTGTAATAATAGCGATTTTTCCTTCAAGTCTACCCATAATAATATACCTCCTAAGTTTTTATCTCAATTCAGGAAATTGCAATATAGATTTTAACTTTTACAATTACCTAATAGATAGTTTGATATCAATCCCATTATAGACTGTATACCTTGGATTGTATAATGCTAAATTTGTATGGAGGAAAGAGCCAATTATTCTTTGAAAACTAATAGGATTCGTGTATGATTAGGATAGAATGAAGTCTCGTATATTGGCGGAAAGCATCATTTGCGATACAAAATAAGAGATAAAATAATAGTGGATAAAACAATAGGATAAGGCAATAGGGATAAGTTAATAGGGAATAAGGTAATAGGGATAAGGCAAT
>JARKQP010000579.1 GCA_029974875.1 Mobilitalea sp. | reverse complement strand
GTGCCAGTACGGATAACCTGCTCCTGAACCACAATGTGGAAAGTACGGATAAGTGGGCTATGATAAAAACAGGAACCTGTACGGAAACAGTCGGTAATTCGGCCTATGCCTATCTCGGGGGCAAATCTTTAAAAATTGCTGCTTCCTCTGCTACGGCTGAAAGCAGTATCCGCTACCGCCAGATGCTAACGAGTAAAATTGTAAAACCTGGTGAATATTATACCTTTTCAGGGTATATCAATACACTTGAGGGATTTACTCCCCTTAACCAGCACTCTTCCGGGGCTGCGCTCCTGGTTTACAGCTTCCTGCCGGACGGCACGACAAAGTCCTTTTATTCCGACTTTATCACCTCTGCCACCAACAACAACCTGAACAATGGCTGGAGGAGACTGGATGTAACCTTCCGGGTTCCGGACAATGCGACAAATACCTCCGTTAACCTGGTCTTAAAAAATACAAACGGCAGTGCCTACTTTGATGCTCTCCAGCTGGAGGAGGGAAAGGCAGCAAATGCCTATAATTTATTGGAAAATTCCAGCTTTGAGAACCTGGATGCATTATATGGGTATGCAACAAATGACCTGGATCTTGCGAGTTCTGATATTCCCTTTAAATCAACCTATGTCAGTGGTGGGACATCCTTCCGTATGATAGGGGATAAAGCAAAAAATAAATACATCAGCCAGGAGGTGGCAATTTCCGGAAATGAAAGTGACCTCTATGTCATCAGCGGCTGGGCAAAGGCATCCTCTTTGCCGGAGTTCAATACAACAAGCCCGACCGGTGAAGACAGGAGGTTTAAAATATCCATTTTGGTAACCTATTCGGATGGTTCTTCTGTGTGGAAGGATCCGGTCGTATTCAACCATGACATTGTGGGCTGGCAGTACGGGGCGGTAACGATAGACCTGAGTGATGGAACCACTAGCGTGAAAACCCCAACAAAGATTGCTGTCTATCCAAGATATGGCTATCAGGGCAATACGGTATATTTTGATGATTTATCAATTACGAAGGACAATGTAGCAAGCTACAGTGCCTTTCAGTATGACAATAACGGAAATACAAAAGAAAAATCAAAGAATATCAGCCAAAAAACAGGCGCAGAGTATAATAACACAAACGATATAACATCGGTAACAGATGCCAACGGGAATAAAACAAGCTACGGTTATGATGTGGCAAACCCACAGAAACATAACCTGACCCAGGTAAAAACCCAGAGAGGGGTAGTTACCAAATTTACGTATGACAAAGTTACGGATACGAATCCCAATGCAAATACGGCGAATGTAGTAAAGTCAGTGATACAGGACAATGATAATGATTCCCTTGCAACCCTGAAAATCCAGACGGGCACATCCTATACCCCGGATGGTGCTTATGTAGAAACAACATCGGACCAGGACGGAAACACAACAACCTATTTCTATGAACAGAACAAGGGTCTGCTAAAATCTACGATTGATGTGAATGGAAACACAACCAGCTATGACTATTATGAGAATACCGATCAGCTGAAAAGTGTGAGTGCAACGGTCAGTACGGCACAGGGTGCACAGACGGTAACCAATAGTTACGAGTACCGCAACAATTATCTGAAAAAGCTGACACATAACGGATTTTACTATGATTTTGATTATGATGAGTTTGGTAATAATAAAGCAGTAAAGGTAGGAACCCAGTCACTCATCAAATATAACTACAACCACAATAATGGCAGCCTGCAAAGCGTGTTATATGGCAACCAGGATACCACATCCTACACCTATGATGAGTACGGGAATGTGACAAACGTGGCCGTGAATGGTGTAGACAGATACCAGTCCTATGCCAATAAGCTTGGAAATATAACAAAGCACGGGGATCTCCTGAATAAGCAGCTGTACAGTTATGAGTACGATATCAACGGAAGGCTTGTCCGCCAGAGCGTGGAGGATACCTCGAAGGCAATCGGGAAGGAACGTAACCTGTACCTGCTGGAATATGCCTATGACAACATGGACAACATAAGCGGGTTCATCAACAAGGTAGGGAAGAAGGTGTTAAAGCATTCCTATGCCTATACAGCCGACAACCTGCTCAACAGTTATACGATGCCAACAGGAAAAACAGTAAGTTATACGTATGACGGTTTAAACAGGTTAAAACAGTACCAGGTTAATACCGCCACAC
>JARKQP010000804.1 GCA_029974875.1 Mobilitalea sp. | reverse complement strand
GAGTTGGCGGTTGAGCGTTTGGAAGGCGTGTTTGCGCCAGAACAGATTTTGGTGGTTAGAGGATACGAAGAATGAGATCAGCTTACTGACTGATATTCAGGAGCAATATGGATGCTACCACGCTTATGTAAACCAGCTTGGGCAATACCAGTATAATCTGGATAAGCTTGATATTACAACAATGGAAGGGAGGCTTGAGAAGCTTACCTTTCAGCAAGGAGCTTATGAGGAGGATATCAAGGTACTTGCCCTAACCATCCAGGAGCTGGAGCAGGAGATTAAGAAGCTTCAGGAACAAAGGGATGAGGTAGCCTTTGCAATCCAGAACAGCGGGTACGAGCATCTGGAAGCGGAACTGCGGAATTTAAATCAGATGCTGGAGCTGTTATATAGGAACAAAGCTGCCTATGATAAGATGGCAGCAGGCCTTAGGGCATGGCTGGAAACAGAATTTATAGAACCTTCCCTGGCTAACATTATAAAGCAGTTTGAGGAATATCAAGTGTCCTATGATGATATAGATACGGTAAAATCGGAGCTGGCTCAGATACGCAGGGAGCTGGAAGGGGATAAGGACGAATTAACCAGAACCTTAAGTGAACTAAGTAAAAAGCTATCCGATATTAATAAGCAGATTAATCTCTTGAAAAACGGACAGAAGGCGTATCCCAATTATCTGCTGGAGGCGAAGGACTACATTACAAAGGAGCTGGAGCAGGCGTATGAGCTGCCGGTCAAGGTGGATATTCTCGCAGATGTTATCGAGGTTAAGGATGAGCTATGGTTAAATGCGGTGGAAGGCTATATGGGAAATAATAAGCTGAGCCTTATTGTTCCGCCGGAATATGCAAAGCCGGCGATGGAAATCTATAAAGAATTAGATCCGAAGAAATACTACCGTGTTGCAGTAATTGATACGGAAAGGGTACTTCGGGATGTACGTCCCATTTTGCCCCGTTCCCTGGCAGAAGAAATAGAAACAGGGACGGATTATACCAGGGCTTATGTTGATTATCTCATGGGAGGGGTTATCAAGTGCAGTTCCACCTGGGAGCTTCGTAACAATAAAAGCGGCATCACGGCAGAATGCGTCCTCTATCAGGGATATAAATTACAGCATTTAAATCCACGGAATTATACGGAAGAGGCTTATATCGGCCGGAGTGCCATTGAGCGTAAATTAAAATTATTGGAGCAGAGCCAGCGGGAGCTGTTTTTGGAAAAGGAGCCCCTTGACCGGAGGCTCAAAAAAACGGAAGGACTGCTCCGCTATGAATATCTCTCCAATGATGCGGAATATTATGGGGAGCTTTTAAAGCACCTTGGGCAGATCTCTGGGAAGGAAGAGCAGAAGGAAGAATATAAACGTAGAATCAATGAACTAAAGCAGCTAAATGTGGATGAATGGAAAGCAAAAAAACTGTTTTTGGAGCAGCTCATGGAGGCAAAGAGTAAGCAAAAGGAGAAATCCGGCGTTGCTTTGCAATCCAAAGAGAATGATATAAAGGGCTTCCAGGAGAGCATTCTCCAGTTAAATGAAGAGCTCAACGAAAAGCTGGCGAATTATCAATATGACCCATTACGGGATGAGGCTTACCGGATTTTTGTACAAGAGCAGGAGAATAAGAGGACGGACACCATCCGAAACGAACTGGTTTACCTAAAGCAAAAAGGTGAAAAGCAAATGGAGGAAGAGTTCTTCACCCTTTTAAAGCGCAGGGAAAGCTATCATGATGCTTATGCTTACCGAGGTTTCTCCATTACAAGCAAGGATAATAAGGAGTATGAAGGGCTGCTGGAGAATTTAAGCAGTGATAAGCTGGCGGAATTCACCCAGAAGGCAAATGAGCAGGCTCTTCAGGCCATTTATCATTTTAAAACAGACTTTATCTATAAAATCCGGGATGCCATCAAGGAGGTCATGCAGCAGAAGGATGACTTAAACCGTATTCTGGCACAGCTGGATTTCGGTAAGGATAAGTATAAATTCATCATCATCAAAAATAAAGGGGAGGATGGCAAGTTCTATGATATGTTCATGGATGAAAACCTGGAGATCAATCCCCATCAGCTCACCGGCAACATGAACAACCAGATGGATATGTTCAGCCTGCAGCATGAGAAGGACTACAGTGAATTAATCAATGAGCTGATTGAATTATTCATGCCCCCGGAAAATTGTGATAATAAGGCCTTGGAAGAGGCAAGAGCGAATATGGAGAAATACGCAGATTATAGAACCTACCTATCCTTTGATATGGAGCAGTTAGTGGAAGGTATGCCTCCGATGAGGCTGAGCAGGATGTTGTCCAAAAACTCTGGCGGAGAAGGGCAGAACCCCCTCTATGTCGCCTTACTTGCAAGCTTTGCCCAGGTTTATCGCATTAACCTAAAGTCCAATGTACGCAGAAGACCAACGCCGAGACTGGTTGTACTGGATGAGGCCTTTTCCAAGATGGATGCCGAGAAGGTAGGAAGCTGTATCGGGCTGATCCGCAAGCTGGGCTTCCAGGCGATTATCAGTGCGACCAATGATAAGATCCAGAACTATGTGGACAATGTAGATAAAACCTTTGTATTTGCTAATCCAAATAAGAACCGTATTTCCGTCCAGGAATTTGAGAAGAAGGAATTTACTGACCTGTTAACTGTACAGGAGGATGAGGAAGATGGCGCTGGTTGATCTGAGCCTGGATAAGCAGGAGGCTTATTTATAAATATGAGATTTGTAAATTAGTTAGTTTATGTGCTTTACAAAAAGTAAAGGTACTGCTATAATGGAGGTAACAGGAAACATAGGGGTAAAACCTATGCTTGTCCTAATTGTTCAGAATGATTATCCTTACTTCTCAGGGTGCAGGATAATCATTTTTTGTTGTTCATTTTTATTAAATGAACAACAAGAGTGATTAATGCTATAACGAGCGTAGCAAAGGTTATCATTAAAGATAAAGCTTCTGCAACTGTCATAAGGTTCACTCCCCTTTCTATGTGGTCTAGTCAAGGTAGTTCACCTCCTCCTATGTAAAGATAGAAGGGCAAGCACTCATAATTATCCCATGTCAATAAATTGACATTTCCTGTTACCTGTAGATATTTTAGCATTAAGATAGACGAAAGTCGATTAAATATGGGGCTAAAAGAGAAATTCTTACATATTTTACAAAGGTTTATATAAATAACCGACATATATACCATAAAACTTAATTATTATATTTATGGCAGACTTTATAAAAGAGGGACTTATAAAACTGAAACAGCACCTGACCTCCCAAGAAAGACTTGTTAGCAGATGGGATTTATCCGATAAGGTTATGATTTTACTATAATAAGGTCATAATTTTGCTTGGTAATTCCTTGGGAAGTATGTTAAACTTAATATAGTTTATATATTAAACTATATAATGTGAACTGTATAATGTAAACAAGATAATGTAAACCAGGAGGAGAAGTATCATGATAAACAATCCGATTATTCCCGGATTTTATCCGGATCCATCCATCGTCCGTGTTGAGGATGATTTTTACTTAGTTACTTCCAGCTTTAGCTTTTTCCCGGGAGTTCCTATCTTTCATAGCAGGGACTTGACTCATTGGGAGCAGATCGGGCATGTGCTGGACAGGCCAAGTCAGCTGCCCGTAACCCATGAGATGATTTCCGGGGGGATTTTTGCGCCAACCATCCGTTATAACAAGGGTACTTTCTATATGATTACTACCAATATGACCCTGGGATGCAAGAACTTCATTGTTACTGCCAAGGATCCGAAAGGACCCTGGTCTGAGATGCATATCCTGGAGGGTGCGGACGGCATTGATCCATCCTTGTTTTTTGATGATGATGGAAAGGTATACTATACAGGAACCACAGGCTTTGGCAATGAGCAGGGAATTTACTGCAGCCAGATTGACTTAGATAAGATGGAGCTGGTGGGAGAACGCAAAATATTATGGCAGGGCGCCTTAAAAGGGGCAGCTTCTCCGGAAGGCCCACACCTGTATAAGAAGGACGGCTGGTATTACCTGATGATTGCGGAGGGGGGTACGGAGCATTTTCATGCCATAACGGTCAGCAGAAGCAAGGAGGTCATGGGTGAATATAAGGGCTATGAAGGAAATCCGATTTTGACCCATAGGCATCTGGGTAAGAACTACCCTATATGCAATGTTGGGCATGGGGATCTCGTTGAATTGAAGGATGGCTCATGGTATATGGTGATGCTGGGCTCAAGACTCATGAATGGCTACCATAAGATCCTTGGCCGGGAGACCTTCCTTGCACCGGTTACCTGGGAGGATGGATGGCCAATCGTAAGCTATGGAACGGGAAAGGTGGAATTTACTTATCCAAGCCCGGATAGTATTGCAGAGGCTGATGGGAATAAGTCCGGTGAGAATCTGAGAGGTAAATTGGAGCACTTTGATTCTCCTGCCTTAGGATATGAGTGGAATTATCTGGGGACGCCGAAGGGGGATTTGGTAAAAATAGAGGATAGCTGCCTGAAACTGAAACTGCTAAAAAAGCAATTGACTCCTTGGGAAATGGATGGCGCAAGTGCAAATATCTTCGAGCGCTTTCAGCTGCCCAGAAGGTCAGAGGAAGGAGTCAGTTTTCTGGGCAGAAGACAGCAGCATATGAGGTTTGAAGCGGTGGTGAAAATGATTTTCCTGCCGGAGGATAAAGAATGTGCAGGTCTTGTGATTCTTCAAAATGATGCACACCAGCTGCGTCTGGAATGCAGCAGGGGTGACGGAGACGGAGTCCGCATAAGCTGTATATCAACCAGAACGCGAATCGAGGATGGAAAGCAATTTTATCAGGAGCAATGCGTTGGCAGTATACTGATGGATGCAAGGCATAATGGAAATGCCCTTTTCCTTAAAATCCAGGGCGAGGAAACGGATTATAGCTTCTATGCAGGAGCGTCAGAGGATGAATTAAAACTAGTAGCCGAGAAGGTGGATGGCAGCTTCTTAGGCTCTGAGACAGCAGGAGGCTTCGTAGGAGCCTACATTGGAATGTATGCCAGCGGTGTTACTGAAACAAAGGAAAAGTATGCAGCTTTTGACTATTTTGACTATCAGCCAAAGTTATGATTAGCTTTTCTGGAGGATGCTTGACATTGTATTGAAATGCTGCATGTCTACTTGATAGTGGTATGTTACCCCATATAGGACAATGGAATATAAAAGTCCTGTATGGGGTGTTTTCACTCTGGTTTATCCTGCATAAATAACCAGATCTCCTCTGGCATCCGGTGGATTTTGGTTCCAACGCTCACTGTCATCAGGGCCTACTGCCTCCTCATATTTCCTAAAGAGGGCAGCATTACGGACATGTTCTTTCTGCACTTGCTCGACCTGCTCTGCAATACAGATGGAATTAGCCCTGTCAGAGAACCATTGGATAAGCTTTGGATGCTCTCTTGCGATATTTACGGACTCCTCTGGATCCTCCTCCAGATCAAAAAGCATCTCTTTGTCCTCGTATCTGTGATAGGAGATATATTTATATTGCCGATACCGCAGCATGTACCCGTAGTAATACATCTGATCCAAGGATTCCATGAACTGACTGATTACAACTCTATCAGGATCCGGTATTGCTTCACCAGTCAGGCAAGGAGAAAGATCTACGCCGTCAGTTTTAATATCATATGTAATTCCCGCCATGCTGCATAGCGTCGGACCGAGGTCCAGGATGCTGACAGGCTCGTGTACCAGCCCTCCGTTTTTGATTCTGCTACCTTTAAAAATCATAGGTATCCGGGCTGATTTTTCAAAAAAGGTCTGCTTTCCGAAAATCCGCCGCTCACCGGCCTGATCCCCATGATCAGAGAGATAACAAAAGACATGCTCCTGATTCCTCCTTTCGGTGAAGGCTTCAAAGCTCTGCCTCACCTGCCCGATTTGGTCATCCATAATCTCAATCAGACTGCAATAAGCGGCCAGGGTTCCCTTGGCCACTGCCTCAGACACATCTCCTTTGATACGTTTATCCAACAATTCTAATCCTTCCAGATAATCCGGTATCTTCCCAAAGAAGTTGGGGGTTTTTACCCGTTTCAGATATTTTGTATACAAATCCGGTCTGCCTACATAGGGAAAATGTGGGCCATAGGTACCGACAACGATAAACTGTGGCTTTTCATGTTCTTCCGACAGGTAGCTAAGAGCGGTCTGTACTACCATTTTATCATAATTCATAACAGGTGATTCCCCTGCCCCGACAACCGAGGTACAGAAGGGTTCTCCATAGGTAGGAGCCAGCTTTCCGCGTTCCTCCTGCAATTTCTCCCATGGCCGGTTCCAGGTAACCGGTGTCATGTCCGGGGCAAGCCTTTTCGTAAATCCATGCCGTTGATCCCTGCCCACGAAATGCATCCGGCCAATTAACACTGTTTCATAACCTGCCTCTGTCAGGAGGTGGGTAAAACAGGGCGTAATATCAGAGATGGTATCCTCGTTGGTAAATACACCGGTTCTTGAGGGCAGAAGACCGGACATCATAGACATTCTGGCTGGGACACATAATGGACAAGAGGTATATGCATTTTCAAAAGATAACCCGTCTGACCGGAGCCGGGACAGATTCGGCGTGTCCACCGGCACCTTTCCCCACCCTGAAAAATCTGGGCTATGCTGATCGCTCATAAAAACTAAAATATCAGGTTGTTTCATATAAGTCCACCCTTTCTAATGCTGCTTCGCAGGAATAATATTGCAAAGCAGATTTTTATTTATTTGTTTACAGTGTACAGCAGGAGAGCCAAGATTCATATTGACGATATCATAAAAGATATGGATTATTTTACAAAAGAAAAGTGGGCAGAGAAAAAAGTATTCGTCAAATAGTATAAATATATCTTGTCATATCTCGAAACTTAGTATAATATGACTGTGGGATTATGCTTATC
Source organism: Mobilitalea sp. (assembly GCA_029974875.1). The sequence goes on along the minus strand of JARKQP010000804.1, from coordinate 9,681 downwards.
TATATGTAAAGGGGGATTAACATATGATCTATCGGGTGTATATGGTGGATGATGAACCGATGGCACTGGCAAATTACAAAGCTGAGATTGCATGGGTTGAAAATAATTTTGAACTTGTCGGGATGAATACGAATCCGCTAAAAGCCATGGAGGAAATTGACCGGCTGCAACCGCATGTTATATTTACAGATATTATGATGCCGTTTATTAACGGCCTGGAATTGATTGAGCGGTTAAAGGAAAAGCATTCGAAAGCAGAATATATTCTCATCAGTGCCTTTGATGATTACCGTTATCTGCGCAAGTCCTTACAGCTTGATGCGTTTGATTATCTGCTAAAGCCGGTAACAAAGAATGATTATGAAGCTCTTTTTATCCGGATCCATCAGAGGTTATCTGAAAAATTTAAAGAAGAAACCATTGAGCCTATTGTCTGCAGTGAAAAATTCAACGCTATACTTAACTATCTAAACCTAAATCTTCAGGAGAAATATTCCCTTTCCGATATAAGTGAAAAATTTAATATATCTTCCAATACCTTATGTTCTTATTTCAACCGTTATTTAAATACGACCTTTGTAAATTATATGATTAAGATCCGGATGGAATATGCCAGGAAGCTTCTGCTCCAAACATCAAAATCAGTTAAGGAAATAGCCGTATTGAGCGGGTATGATGATTACTTTTATTTTTGTCGCCTGTTTCAGCGCAGTTATCATTCCTCCCCGACAGCTCTGCGTAAAAATACTGCAGGAAGTAAGGAACTTCTATGAAGAATAATACCCTAAAACGAAATTATCTCATTATTATGTTTGTATTGGGAACGATAAATCTCATGACTTTATTTGGATATTATGGATCGGTTATTAATATTACGACAGATAATGCAGTCACAAACCTGGAATTTATCATGAGCAGGGTATCACAGGATTTGAATGATTATGCAGATACCTTGATAAGGTCGGCAGATACAATTTCCTTCCAGAATAAGGTTTACCGGTTTTTGGAAGAAGATAATTACGGAAAGAGGTATAAAACTGATACCAATGTTTATTCCCTGATTAAAAGTATCATTGAAAATAATCAGTATTTGGACAGTATCATACTTTATGACAGGGATGGCTTTGATTATCAGTATGAAATAAGTATTGATAATAAAGAGGCAAAGAGGTTGTATCAGGAACATAAAGATGATGCGAGGCAGAATACTTTTTTCTATACTATGTTGAACGGCATTCCTTATATTGGAGTCAGTGCTACAGTCTATTCTGCTTCGGACTGGAATGTTAAGAAACTTGGAATGGCCATTCTTCTTTCAAAGGATACGCATATCCGGTCGGAGTTTTCAGTCTACGAGGGTCTGGCAAATCTGGAAATTATAATAGCGGATCAAACAAACAACAAGGTATTGGTTGCAAATAACAGAGATTATGAAAGCAAGGATTTGGCGAGTCTGGATTTAATCAATGAGGAGCACAGCTACCAGAAAAAAAGCGTAATCTCAAACAGTGATTTTTTACTGGTTACAGCTCTGGATAAAGAGCTGCTCATGCCTTATGCACGGTCTTTTTTATATATGGCAATTATATTTATTCTTTTGATCGTAGCCTTTTTCTTCCTTAGCGTTTTTGTTACAAACCAGACCATATTAAAGCCGATTCATTTACTGATTCAGGAAATGAAGCAAATGGGAAACCAGACTTTGCGTGAACGTCTGGTAGGAACAAAAAGTCCGGATATTAACTCCCTGGTGGGAGATATCAATGCGCTATTAGACCGTCTTGAGGACTATAGCAGACGGGTTTTCAATACCCAGCAGCAGCTTTATGAAGCGGAATTGAAAAAACAGGAGCAGGAGCTTTATGTGCTGCGGAAACAGATTAATGCACACTTTATTTATAATACGCTAAATTCCATAAGGACTTTGGCGATAGAGAGCGGCGAAGAGAATATTGAAGCCATGTCGGAAGGCTTAAGCTCTTTAATAAGGTATGCCTATCATCCGGAGGAATACATTAATATTTTCAAAGAATTCCAGATTATTGAGCAGTATATTTATATCATGAATGTCCGATACCATAATAAATTTGCCGTGTCCTATGATGTTGATGACGAACTATGTGATTATAAAATACTGAGGCAATTAATACAGCCTATTATAGAGAATGCGCTAACCTATGGCGGAGGGGGAGTGAAGGGTCAGCTGGAGGTTATCATTACTGGGAAGAAGGAAGGGGATTTATTGCGGATTCTGATAAGTGATAATGGAGCAGGAATGCCTGAAAAAACACTGGAAAGACAAAAGAAAAGATTGGCAGAGAGCATTCAGGACTTTTCGCCTAAAGGGATCTCCCTGGTAAATATTAATCAAAGAATTAAATTATATTACGGAGATGCCTATGGATTAGAAATAGAAAGTAAGGAGGGAGAGGGAACTATCATTACTTTCATTGTTCCTCTGCTTTCTGACGGGCAGGTTCAGGATGATAAAAATTCACAGGCAGAAGAAAATAGATAGAAATCCATAAAGATAGAGAGCTTTTAACTTCCGGTATCTGAGGTACACCAAGTGTTGCATTTAAACACTGAACTTCTGGGTGCACTTCAGATACCGGAAGTTTTTTTATGCATTAATAAAGCCAGGCTATAAAAGCCAGAGGATATGTACAATTTTTTAATAAATATGGATTATATCACATGTGCATAAAAAATATTTTAAATAAAAGATTGAATTGTGCAATATTACATTAAAATTGGAAGATTGACTATATGTTATGTGATTGTTTGTTGATATATTTATTTCAGGCCTAAGGAAAAAATACTCGATGTTATGAAGGAGAAGGATGGATGAATGGTAATAAAAAAAATAGTCCAATGGGCTTATATACCAGTAAAACAAAAAATGAACGCTTTTGTCTGGCTGTAAAGCGTTACTGGCAGCTCTATTTATTGCTACTGATACCGATTATCTACATATTGGTATTTCATTATTATCCTATGCTGGGTTTACAGCTTGCATTTAAAAAGTTTAATGCAAAGGAAGGCATATGGGGGGATTCGTGGGTAGGCTTTAAGTATTTTATAAAGTTCTTTAATTCCTATAAGTTTATTGAGGTTGTTAGGAATACGTTTGTGACTTCCTTCTATGCTGTTCTTGCACAAATACCTATCCCGGTTATTTTAGCATTGTCCTTGAATGCGGTGAGGGGGCAGAAGTTCAAAAAGGCAGCACAGCTGCTGTCCTATATGCCGCATTTTATATCAACGGTTGTTATTGTCAGCATGATGATGCAGATGTTTAATACCCGAAGCGGTTTGGTAGCGGTTATAGCAGCGCTGTTTGGCAAGGTGGTCCCGGATATCTTTGCGTCAGAAAGTGCATTTAAGCATTTATATGTATGGTCAACTGTCTGGCAGAGTGCCGGGTGGGCATCCATTATTTATCTGGCGGCATTAGCAGGGGTAGATCCGGAACAGCATGAGGCGGCAATCGTAGATGGAGCGACACGGTTTCAGCGTGTAAGATATATTGACTTTCCGACAGTAATACCGACAGCATCCATACTTATCATCCTGAACATGGGACGTGTAATGAGCCTGGGATTTGAGAAGGTCTACTTAATGCAGAATGACCTTAATATTGCAGCAAGTGAAATAATCTCTACTTATACATATAAAATTGGTCTGACGGGTAATGCGGATTTCAGTTATTCAACGGCCATCGGGCTTTTCAATTCGGTAATTAATCTAATCCTGATTTTAATGACAAATAAATTATCAAAGAAGCTTAGCGGCTCAGGCTTATTTTAGGAAAGGAAGAGATATTGATATGGCAGGAACAAAGAAAATAGAAGACTCTTCCCATGTGCTTAGTGCAAAGATGCCGATCGGGAAAGAAGACAAAATATTTTATTTTATTAATACCTTGATTTTGCTTGCGGTTATTGTTGTCATAGCAGTGCCTATTATTAATGTCATTGCAAATTCCTTTTCTGACGGAGATGCAGTAGCGGCCGGTAAAATAACGTTCTGGCCGGTAGACTTTTCGTTGGAGGGTTATAAAGCGGTATTTGCAGACAAATACATATTGATTGGTTATGGCAACACCATATTTTATACAGTGGTAGGTACCTTGATCAATGTTGTGGTCACTGTCATCGCAGCTTATCCCCTGTCCAGAAAGCAGCTGCCCGGAAGAAATGTTATCATGATGCTGTTTGCCTTTACGATGATCTTTAACGGGGGATTAATTCCTAATTTCCTGTTGGTCAAGGATTTGGGAATGTATAATACACGCTGGGCGATGATCATTCCGGGAGCAATTTCTGTTTACAATATGGTGATTTGCCGAACTTTCTTTGCTACCAATTTACCGGATGAGCTCAGGGAGGCAGCAGAGGTAGATGGTTGTTCCGAATTCCGGTTTTTTGTAAGAATGGCACTTCCGTTATCGAAAGCCGTAATTGCAGTTATTGCGTTATATTATGCGGTTGCACATTGGAATGCATTTTTTAACGCATTCATTTATCTGACAAATAAAAACCTGTATCCTTTGCAGCTGATTTTAAGGGATGTTTTGATTTCCAATACAGTAAATGCATCGGATGTTGTCAGCTCGGATTCAATCGTTAATTATAATTTGGTAGAAACCTTAAAATATTCGTTAATTATGGTCTCCTGTATTCCAATTTGGTGTGTATATCCCTTCGTCCAAAAGTACTTTGTAAAGGGAGTAATGATTGGGGCAATCAAAGGATGATCCGGCAAAAGGAGCTCTGACTGCGGTCTTAATAAGGACTGCGGTTAATGATAAAATAAATTTAGAGGAGGAAAGATTATGAGTATGAAGAAGTTTGTCAGTATGGTCTTGGTTGTATGCATGGTATCGTCCTTACTGATGGCCTGCGGGAAATCCGGCAGTGAAAAGGAAACTGCCTCAGATTCCGGGAACAATGCAACAACCCCTGCAGAAAAAGAAAGCCTGGCGCAGGAGACCGTGGATGGGGAAAGGGAGTGGGATCCTATTGTTACGGAAGCAGGAACTTTTCCGATTGTAACGGAACCAATTACGGTTACTTTTGCAGTGCCCCAAAATACTAATGTTGAGGACTATAATACGAATTACTACACCAAGTGGCTTGAGGAGAAATCGGGAATCAATATTGAATTTGAAGTTATTCCCCAGGCGGATATTGCACAGAAGGTCCAGCTGGCTTTTGCATCGGATTCGAATCTTCCGGATGCCTACCTCGGAGTGGGACGCGTAAATGCGAATACCTTCTCGACGAATAATATCATCCGCTACGGCTCAGCTGACCAGGTTGTGGCATTGAATGATTATATTGTCAAATACGGTGAAAATACCAAAGCCTTGTTTGAAGAATTTTCCGATGGCATCAGTATTGAACAGATGATGACTTCAGCGGATGGGAATATATACTATATGCCTGCATTTGGACCGGCTACCGTAAACCGTTATACATCAAAGCTATGGATCAATGAAGGCTGGCTAAAGGCATTAGATCTCGAGGTCCCGACTACAACGGAAGAATTTAAAGCAGTTCTGGAGGCCTTTGCAACCCGGGATCCGAATGGGAACGGTAAACAGGATGAGATTGCTTATGTAGGAACTACAGAAAATCCGGTATATTCCGCCTATGATTATTTGATTGGATCATTTTGTGTTGATAATACAACCTTCCATCGCTTAACTGCTGAGGATGGAGCAACGATTGAATATGCTCCAGTCACTGACGACTGGAGGAATGCGATGATCTATCTGAATGATTTAACAACCTCCGGCCTGTTAAGCTCATTAACCTTTACGCAGGATCTTGCATCCTTGAAGCAAATTGTAAATGATGAAAATGATATCTGTGGCGCATTCCAGTCCTTAGGCGTTGGTCTGGTTGCGACCAGCCAGGATGTGATTAACCGGTATATCGGTATCGATGTGCTAACAGGGCCGGAAGGAATGGCCTATGCGGTAAGCCAGCCTGCAACACCTGCTGCGGGGGGAGTCATAACCAGCGCCTGCGAGCATCCCGAAGCAGTATTCCGTTTATTTGACCTGATGCTCAGTTTTGAAGCAAGTACGATTTCCAGATATGGAATTGAAGGTGTGAACTGGGAGACACCTCCTGCCGGAACAAAGGATTATTATGGAACGGAAGCGACCTTGTCGGTACTTGAAAATATCTGGATGCTGCCGCAGAATACCCATTGGCAGAATTATTGTCCCTTTGTCAATGCAATACATAATGAGCATACTGCCTGGAACGGGGATCCGAAGCAGGGAGAATACCTGAATGCACAGACGGCAATTTTATATAAGGATAACGAACCGAAGAATCCGATTGCAACCTTAATCTATAATGAGGAGGAGTTGGAGGAAATCAATGATATTATGAATAACCTTGATGATTATACAAATGAAGCGATTGCTAAATTCGCAGTTGGTAATTTAGACCCTAAGGATGATGCCATATGGAAGCAGTATTTAAATGAGTTTGAGATTATTGGCCTGGGAGATTTCTTAAGAATTTCACAGACGGCTTATGACAGGATGACGGCTGAATAATAAGCTGGAATTTATGGAAGCTTCGTTTGACTGATTGGAGATAGTATGCTGCAAGGCTGTTTTGAAAGAGTGTATGGTGACATGCTTTTCTGGCAGAACAGCCTTTGCTGTGAATAGGAGAAAGAGATTATGAATGTAGTATTTTTCTTTCCGGATGAGATGAGGGCAAAAAGCTTATCCTGCTATGGGAATCAATACGTTAAGACGCCAAACTTTGACCGGTTGGCGTCCGAGGGAACCTTATTTGAAAATAATTATACAACCCATCCGGTATGTGTCGCCTCCAGGTGCTCCCTGATGACCGGCTGGTATCCTCATGTAGAAGGCTTCCGCACACTGCGTTATTTTTTACAGACAGAACATCCGAATTTTATGCGTTATCTGAAGCAGGCAGGCTATGAGACACATATCTATGGAAAAAATCATATGTTTAGTGATGAAGTATATGCAGAGTGCGTCGATTTTAGCCAGGAGCTGCAATATGACCTCTCAGTAATGTCAAAAAAGAAGGTTTTGCCGGAAGACACCAAGGACTACAAGATGTATTTCGACCCTCTGCCGGATGGGAGGCTGGAGGAGATCAGTGATACAAAATGTGTAAATGAAGCGGTGGAGGTAATAAAAAATTATAAGCAGGGAGATAAGCCCTTCTTTATTTTCCTCCCAACCTTTTATCCCCATGCCCCATATTTCTTAACGGAGCAGTACCAGAATATGTATGATCCGGGTAACCTGCCGCCCTGTTTACCTCCGGACTTGGAGAATAAACCGGAATTTCAGGAATTGATCCGAAAATACCGTGAGCTTGGAGATACGGATGAAATGGTCTTCAGAAAAATACATGCGGTTTACCTTGGTATGTGCACTTACAGTGATATGCTGTTTGGAAGAGTGCTGGATGCGATCGATGCCACAGGATTATCAGAGGATACCATTGTTGTGTTTTCCTCTGACCATGGTGATTGGGCAGGGGACTACGGTCTGGTGGAAAAGTGGCCGAATGCTTTTGACGACGATATAACAAAAGTGCCTCTTATCGTGCGCGTACCGGGATACTGTAAGGGGCATAGGGTGAAGGAGCTCACCCAGACCTTTGACATCTTCCCGACCCTGTTTGAGATTCTGGGTATTGATATCTGTCATGACCAATTTGGGGTTTCCCTGAAACAGCAGCTGCAGGGTGCAGCAGGAGATCCGCAAAGAACCGTATACTGCGAAGGCGGATATGATACCAGAGAACCCCACGCCTTTGAAGGAAGTCCGAAATATAGCATGTTTATGCAGGAAGGAAGTATCTATTATCCAAAAATGATGCAGCAAATCCATGACCGGCCTTCCTGCTGCCGGGGAACGATGCTCCGAAACTCCAAATATAAGCTGAATATACGTACGAATGGAGAAAACGAATTATACGATATGGAAGAAGATCCGGATGAGATTTGTAATCTCTATTATAAAACGGAATATACAGATACGATCCGTGAATTAAAGGATCAGATGCTTACCTGGCTTATCCATACCTCGGATGTAATTCCCTGGGAGAATCATATATAAGGATGTCGGGCAGAAGGAACATAGCTAAATTCAAGGATAAAATGGAACAGTAATATTTGATAGTCATATGAAAAGATATCTTGCCGCTAGAGGATGCCAGGCTTCTAGCGGCATCCTTTTTGCTTTTTGGTAAAACGATACAAAAAAATATCATAATCATTAAAAATATATTGATTATAAAATGCATTATAGTTTTGTTAATTAAATTAAGAAAATATAGGTAATTGTAAACTTGTTCTACAATTACATTAAATGGTATTTTGTTTTTGATTAACGCTGCTTTTCCCCAAACCAGTAAGGATATATTTTTTGTAATAAAAAAATATCCTGTATTTATACGGGTTTCAGCATTTACACAGGAATATAAGAAATAACATGGAAAGAGTGATGATCCAATGTTATATAGCCAAAAATAATTAAAACTTTGCTATTTACACTATTTGATTGTTGAAAATGTACAAATTATATAAAACAATTTTATGGAAAATCACATCTTGAATAATACATGAAACTACAGTATATTAATATATAAATTAAATTAATTAATAATTGTTGGATTTATAAATGACTTATAATTTTAGAGGTGAAATCATGGAAGAATTAAGCATAGAGTTGGTCGACAGTTCGTCGTGGCTTGAGTGTTCAGAAATTGCAAAGGGGATGGAAGAGAATGCTTTTCACTTGGAAACGGTAAAATCCGGTGAAGAACAGTATAGGGAAAGCCTTGGCTGGCTGGATGTCGATGAGTGGGCGGGAGACGGATGGCTCACGGTCTACCAGAAATTAGCAGTGGAGGTGCAAAGGAACGCAGATACGCTCGTGGTTATCGGTATTGGAGGATCTAATCAGGCAGCGCGGGCAGTGGTGGATGCTATCGGGGAAGTAGGTACCGTTAATATTGTCTGGGCAGGTAATACTATTTCTGCAGACAGTATACGCAATGTATTAAAAGAAATCGAAGGAAAGAGCATCTACATAAATATAATTGCAAAAAATTTTGAAACACTGGAGCCGGGCATCGGATTCCGCGCTCTCCGGAGTTATTTGAAAGAAGAATATGGTGAAGCTTATGCAGAACGTGTGATTTGTACGGGTACGGAAGGGAGCCACCTGGATGAGCTTTGTAAAGTGAATGGTTTTCACTTCTTACCTTTTCCGGAGAATATTGGAGGACGTTTTACGGCTCTTTCTTCAGTGGGACTATTCCCTATGGCAGTAGCAGGAATGAATATTAGCGCTATTGCGGCGGGTGCAAGGCATATGAGCCGGAGGCTGTGTACTGAGGAGGCCTCTGGGAACATGGCTTTGAAATATGCAGTGGTACGAAATCTGCTGTATCAAAAAGGGTTCCGTATGGAGATGCTTTCTTTCTTTGAACCCCGGTATTATCGTTTCGCAAAGTGGTGGATGCAATTATTTGGAGAGAGTGAAGGTAAGGACAATAAGGGATTGTATCCGCTGCTTGGTAACTTTTCCGAAGACCTGCACTCGATAGGCCAGTTTTTACAGGATGGTTCCAATGTGATTTTCGAAACATTCCTGGATGT
>JARKQP010000803.1 GCA_029974875.1 Mobilitalea sp. | reverse complement strand
CTTCATAGCCCAACTATTGTAGCACACACAACTCCCGCAATCAATTCAAAATCGCAATAGCAATATTACTTCTAGTCTTTGGGAGTCCCCATCCTCTAAAAAGACCGTATCAGGACTTTCCGGGGGTATACTCCTGAATCCGGACCTTTTTCTCTATATCCCTGATATAAAAGGCAACCTGGTAAGGAAATATTTCATTAGAATCGCTTAACTCACAGCCGAGAATCTTTTTGATGTTTTGGATGCGGTAGTTCACCGTATTCCTGTGGGTAAAGGTATCCTCTGCAACCCGGATCAGACTGCGGTCATTCTTAATGTAGCTTCTCAGGGTTTCCACATAGGTTGAATTACGCTCTTCATCATACCGTTCCAGCTTGCCCAGAATTTCATCCGCATAATTAGTCAGTATTTCCGTATCATCAATGGAAAATAGGAGCTGATAAAAGCCCATTTCCTTGAAATTCACTGCTTCCCTTCCCGTCCCTATCGCCATCTTCATTGCCGTCCGGGCTCTTTTGTAGCAGATGGGCAGGCTGTCCACACCTGACATCCTTGGTCCGATCCCTAAGAAGAACCGGTGCTTTTCGTTAAAATAAACGAAGCTTTGCAGGATCAATTCCGGTAAATCTTCATCATATCTGTCCTGCAGGTTGTTAAGCACCAGGACCAGGGAATCCTCCATGCGGATTAAGCCATAGGAAATATTAATTTTCTTATTGCCTGCATAAGTAATTGTCCCCCGCCAAAGGCCGAACAGATTTTCCAGCTTGAAGGCTGCATGGTTAAAGTTCACCTCTTCTACTGCAAATTTCTTTACATGGATACAGAAGACCTGGAAATCCCCTTCCATATCAAACCTCTGCTCCAGGATCTGCCTTACTTCCGTTGTATTTCCACGTCCCTGGAACACCTCCCGGAAGGCATTACTGACCTTCTTTTCCGACTGCGTCTGGTCAATGATCCTCATGCAGTAATCCTGGATCAGGCTTGTAATGGACATCTCCCAGGGCATCACAAGCAGGGGAAATTTATGCTCCTCGCACCAATCAATTACCGCCCGTGGGATCTCATTCAGGTACATTCCGGTGTTGATTATAATTCCTGCACATTCCTCCTTATCCATCTCCTTTACAAGCTCCAAAAGCCAGTCAGGATGTTCTGCCTTCATACCGGTTGTAATAGCCAGCTCTTCCCCGTGGAACCGGGACACAATCGTTTCATCCTCCAGCATATGAACCCAGCTGACAACCGTATCCATTCCTGCCTTTCCTGCTATAATCCGCAGATGGAAGGTATCCTTTGTTTCCTCATAAATTTCCCAAAACCGAATCGCCATAGTATCACCTTTCCAGTAACGTCCTGCAACCAATCAAAACATATGTTTCGTATTTACAGTACAATAATTCTATTTATTTTTAGATTATCAGATTATATACAGAAAGTCAAATTAAGAATATACTAAAAGCGTAGTGAGGAATTGCAAGCTCGCTTGTAAATTCCGATTGGAGGCAGATCATGAGCATGTCCTTGTTCATGATGATGTAGTTACAGCAAGGATTATTTTGGAACCAATTGCTTATGTACTATGATGAAGGAGGGAATCATATGTATATCAACAGCACAAATTCATCTATTTTCAGCCCGGAATATTATACGAATGTATCGCCTAACTGGATTAACTCCGAAAGGTATGCTTATTGTGAATCCTTCTACAGCTTGATGAATTCAAGGGGAAAGAAGAGAAAGCATATAATGCAGAACATTTTTAAAAAGCATTAATTACGACAATAGATCGAAGATAATTTTATTAATTAACATTCGCTTACAGACTTTATTTAATGAGTATTTAAAACATGGCTGTGTGACAATCACACAGCCATGTTTTATTTATTTCAATTTATTATCCATATTCATGATAGGAAGCAAATAATGCGTCCTATCATCACGATGTACGCCACAAAAACGGCACTTTTTATCCAGAAGTAAAAATAGCTTCTGATCACCTATACCAATTTGTCATACGTTTCTTTTAATGTAGGATATAACTGCTTAAATATCTCATATTTCTTATTATAATGCTCTACCGTAGCCTCATCCTGATCCGTCGTCTCTATTACCTTAATCAGCCTATCTGTTGCTTCCGCAACCGTGTCATACCGGCCGCAGCCAACGGCTGCCAATATTGCGGCACCGAATGCAGGTCCTTCCTCCGTATTGATCTTATCCACCTTAACATCCAGCACATCTGCGATAATCCTGCACCATAATGGGCTTTTGGAGCCGCCGCCGTTAATCCGGATGCGTTCTACCTTTACTCCCAAGGATTTTGTGATCTCAAAGGAATCCCGGAGCGCGAAGGCAACACCCTCTAATACCGCCTGGGTCATGTCCGCACGGGTGGTATCCATTGTCATGCCGATGAAGGTTCCCCTGGCATTGGGATTGTTATGGGGCGTTCTCTCACCCATCAGGTAGGGCAGGAAGAATACCTGGTTCTTACCAAGCTCCTTGATGTCCTTTTGCTCCTTTCCATATTCCTTGGTCCCAAGGATGTCATCCATCCACCATTTATTCGAAGCTGCGGCGGAAAGCATTACTCCCATGAAATGATATCTTCCGTCCGCATGTGCAAATGCATGGAGCGCATTATTTTCATCCACTGCAAATTCCTTTGCGGAAATGAATACGACACCGGAGGTACCAAGGGACACGTTACATTTGCCCTCACCAACGGTTCCTGTTCCGACCGCTGCAACCGCCTGGTCACCGCCTCCGGCAATTACCTTGATATCCGTGGACAGGCCAAGCTCCTTTGCTGCTGCCTCCGTCATGTTGCCCACAACCTGATAGGACTCATGGATTTTAGCCATCTGCTCTTCCTTAAGGCCGCAGATCTCAAGCATTTCCTTTGACCAGCATTTATTCTTAACATCAAGTAACAGCATACCGGAAGCATCCGAGACATCCGTACAGTGTACTCCGGATAATTTATAGGCCACGTAATCCTTTGGCAGCATCACCTTTTTGATTCTGGCAAAGTTCTCCGGCTCATGCTTTCTGACCCACAGAAGCTTTGGTGCCGTAAATCCGGTCAGTGCCATATTTGCGGTATAGCTGGAGATCTTCTCCCTGCCTATCTCATGGTTCAAATAATCGCATTCTGCCTGGGTACGTCCGTCATTCCAAAGAATGGCGGGACGGATCACCTTATCATTCTCATCCAGAATTACCATACCATGCATCTGTCCGCTAAAGCTGATGCCGTCAATCTGTGATTTATCACAGTCCCTTGTCAGCTCCTTTATACCATCAACTAATGCCGTATACCAATCCTCCGGATTCTGCTCAGACCAGCCTGGCTTTGGATAATACAGGGGATATTCCCTTGTCACGATATTCTTGATATCACCTTCCTCATCCATTAATAAGAGCTTTATGGAGGAAGTTCCTAAATCAACACCTATGTAAAGCATATTTCCTAATTCTCCTTTCAATTTTGAGAAAGGAGGATTTGTTCTCCTTTCAAGTTTTGTAAAAAAAATCTTTTCCCTTCCGTATTACAAAAGGAATTTTTCACATGCTTTTAGCTTATAAATTATTTTACATTAGAATTAGTGCTCATTTCGTATAGTGAGTAAACTATATAATTCTACTATATCAACAAGATCCTTATCTGTCAATAGAGAATGGCCGTTTGTCTTTCTATTATTTCATCAAGACAAACGGCCGGATTAATTCAACCCTTAGGACTTACAACGTTTACCCACCAATACATAAAAGTGTCTTCGGTACTTCTTCATTTAATACTCCTTCATTTAATCCTTCATCATTTCGGCATCGTCTTAGGCCTGACTGTGAAGCTATCCCTCCCGGTACCATTAAATTTTGTTATTTGCCTGCTGCCTTCTTTTATATAAGAACATTCTACGGGAATATCATTCCTGAAAACAGCAAAAGCTGTATCATACTCCAGACGGATCTCCTGATCTGCCATCGGTTTAATTACTGCCTTGGAAAGCTTTCCTTCTTCCCATTCCAGATCCACTTCCGCTCCGCCCCTTGCCCGCAGTCCGGTGATCCTGCCCTTTCCCCAGCTTGAAGGCAGGGCAGGAAGCAAGGAAATTGTACCAAGGTGGCTTTGCAGCAGCATTTCCGCTATGCCTGCTGTAGCACCAAAATTTCCGTCGATCTGGAAAATCTCTCTTTCCCCTTCATTTTCCCCGAGAGGCGGGTGTAAATCAAACAGGTTATTATATACGGAGTAGCTTAACAGCTGCTTCAGGCAATGTTCGGCCTTATTCCCATATCCCAGCCTGGCATAAAAATTAACCAGCCAGGCACAGTTCCAGCCTATATGGATCTTCCGGTTCTTAATTCTTCTCCCGATGGTCTTTTCAACTGCGGCAACCAGCTCCGGGGTATCCTTTTGATTGATCTGGTTAAAGGGATGGAATCCCACTAAATGGGCAAAATGCCTGTGTCCGCTGTCGCATTCCTCAAAATCCTCAATCCATTCCTGCAGCTGTCCATGCACACCAATTTTATATCCCGGCAGTTTATCAAGGGCAGCCCTTAACTGCTTTGCCAAAGCAGCTTCCACATCCAGGATATCCAGCACCTCTGTCAGGTTATGGAACAATTCCCGGATCAGGGCAATATCCATGGCGGAGGAATAGCTTACGCTGCATTCCCTCCCATCCTTATCGTAAAATGTATTTTCCGGTGAGGTGGAAGGGCAGGTATGGAGCAGCCCGTCCTTTCCCTCCTTCAGCCAGTCCAGGCAGAAATAAGCCGAGGCCTTCATGACCGGCAATGCCTTTTCCTTTAAGAACTTAAGGTCTCCCGTAAATAAGTAATGCTGATACAGATGGGAGCATAGCCATACTCCTGCCATAGGCCAGAAAGCATATTTGACTTCCCCTCCTACCTGGGCCGTCTGCCTCCATAAATCCACATTATGGTTTACCGCAAAGCCACTGCAGTGAAGACTTTCCCTGGCTGTAGCCTCTCCCGCTTCCTTTAGCTCCTCCAGCATCCGCACCAGCGGAAGATCACATTCACTTAAGTTGCAGACACCGGACAGCCAGTAATTCATTTCCAGATTAATATTGGTGGTCCAGTTGCTGCTCCAGACGGAACGGACATCCTCGCACCAGATTCCCTGTAAATTAGGGGGCTGGGTCAGTCCTTCGTTATCCCTGGAGGAGCATATGAGAAGGTATCTTCCATATTGAAATAATAGCTCAATAAGACCCTTATCTTCCTTTCCCTGTTTTATCCGCTCCAGTCGTTCGTCTACAGGAAGTTCATCTAAAGACATCCCACCTACGGGCTGCTCATCAGATATTCCCTCTTCAAACAAATCAAACCTTACTCTTCCAAATAAGCGATCGTGTTCTTCTATCTGGTCTTCCCTAAGTTGCTGGTATAATGTATTTTTCAGCAATTGATACCGCTTATTGCAGTTATATTCCAAAACCTCATAGGAGGTCTCCAAGGCTTTATTATAACCACGGAAGCCATTCTCCACAGTTACAACCAGTGTTACCCGGGTCGCTTCCAATATTGTGACTGCCTCCTGGCTCCTGATAATTCTTCCATCGGTTTCGCTTACATCTGCCTGTATACAAAAGCGGATACCCCTGTTTTTTTCATCATAGATAACCGGATGGCCAGACGGTATATAATTTGGTTCCACATGGCTTGGGGCAGTTCCCTGCAGTAATAAAGCTCCTGTTTCCCCCTGGGAAAGCTCAAACCTAAGGCTGCTCTCCAAGGTTACCTCCAGGGATATGGGCTTTCCTTCACCGGTAATATTAATAATGAGGGCCTGGGCCTTTGCTGAAATAAAGACCTCCCTGTTTATCTTCCCCTCCCTGGTTTCTATATTTGTCCCTGCAATTGCCGTGGCTAAATCAAGCTCCCTACGGTAACTGACCGGGGGAGAGGGGTCTAAGTATTTTAATTTCAAGGTACCCATGGACACATAGGATTCATTCCAGGTTCCGAGCATCCTTTCTTCCATCAGCTTCTCCGCTTTATGGTATTCTCCCTGAAAGATAAGTTCCCTTACATGATTCAGGAGCTCTTCAGGAACATGAACCACATTCCGGTCTTTCCGGGGATATCCAGACCATAGGGTATCACTATTTAAAGAAATCTTTTCTTCTGCATAACCGCCGTAAACCATGGCACCCAGATTCCCATTTCCCACTGGCAGGCTTTCCGTAAAGCCCTTCGCAGGCTGCCGGTACCAGAGTTTTGTTTCCATAATCTATCCTCCAGTTTTAAAAAAGTTAGCGTGAAATGAGGATCATTTCACATCCGACACCACCTGGCCTATCGGCCAAATGACCGTTAGTGTAAAATTTTTTTTTACACTATGTTTAAAGATAGGTCAGATATGGCTTCTGTATTAATCCCAATGGAGGCAGAACCGTCAGGGATGACCAATCATCCCCTACGCTCCATACCGGTGTCACGGCAAGCTCAATAATCAATTGATTCTTACCCTTTACCAGCGGGAGCTCCATACAATAAGGGGCTCCGGAAAGCATTCCTGCACTGGCACCGTTCACATAGATCTCTACTGCATCTGCCCCATCCCTCAGCCGTAAGCAGGCGGCCCGGTCCTGCTCCGAGGTAATGCTTGTTTCATACCGCAGCATGCCGCAGAATTTCTGCTCTACTGCCCAGTCCGTCAGATCCGGCAATCCATCCCCGCCCTTGCACTCTGCCAGTGCCCTAAATGCAGGATAGCCGACAATATCACTATAAGAAATGCTCCACTCCCCATCTAATCTGGCTCCTTCCTTTGGCCAGGGCTTATAAACAGGAAGATCAACCGCTTCCTTCTGGAAGAGCAGGATTGCAGCCTCGCCGCATTCCAGCTGGAGGGGAACAGTAAGCCGTCCCTCTTCCCTCTTTAAAGGCAGGGCATAACGGATATTATTCCATGGATCATAACGGACCGCCATTTCATAGCTTTCTTCTAAATTTATCCCAAGCTGCGAATCAACAGACTGGGTTGTACTTTCATTAAAGCAGTATAGTGCAACCCCATAATCGTTACGGTAAGTATAGGTGCGTAGATCCGGGAAGGCCTGCTTTATCCTCACCCTTGGATTGATCCTTCCGGCTACTGCAAAGGCCAGGTCTTCAAGCCCTGCTTCCTCTGCTGCCCCAAGACCTTTTAGTAATTGCTTTTCCCCCGGTATGGATTCACAGATTTTTTCAGGATAACCTCCGACAAAGAATACGGGAAAGCCTTTTTCTATAAGAGCAGCCACGGCTCTTGCAACCTCTTCCGGCAAATATTCACTGTAGGGCACTACCAGCGCCTCATAGCTTTGCTTCCCAATACAGATGCGGCCGTCAAAGGTCATGTGATAGGGATTCTTTTTTGAAAACACATCTGCCGGTATCACGTCACATTCCATCTGGTTCTCTAAAAAAACCCGTACCGGCTTCTGGAACAGCATAGCCTCCCCTGCCCATTCTGCCTCTGCATGGTACAGGACCGCAATCTGGGCCAGATAATTGCCTCCAGTGAGCAGATGGGCCGCCCTGTTCATATATTTCATTAATTGCCCAAAGTATTTAAACTGGGGATGATTTCCCCTTGCATAAAAATGTGGCGGGCAATCTAAATCCGGAAAGCTTCTTGGTGAAAAAGCATGGGGGACAAAGTAGTTGATTCCCCTGCTCAACATATGGTCCGCCAGCCACTTCATTAAAGAGATACCTTCCTGCCAGCCAAAGGCTCCAAAAATTTCGCACATGGCATTACCATTTTTCTCTCTGTCAATATGTGCCAGGGAGCTCCCCATCTTACCAAGGCCGTAGTGGAAAAACTCCCCGTCCCGGTCAGAAGCCACCCATTGATGAATTACCTGGTTCATTCCTGGCATAATCTGGAGCAGCACCACATCAATTCCTGCCATCCCCATCCCGGAGGAGCTCCTGAAATAATGCCCCGTACTGCAGCCCAACCGTCCATGGGAATTATCATCCTCAATAATATGTCCCACATGGATTACACCATGCGCCTTGCACCAATCCCCGACCTGGTCTGAGAATGCATGCTTTAACTGCTTCGTCACCTCATCCATATATTCAAACCGGATATGGCCCGTCTGCTCCATTGCATCATACCAGAGTGCCGGAAGCCTGGTGACCAGACTGTCCCCCCATCTTTTCTGCAGGCGGGCATACAGCTCCCCGCTCCAGGGGATAAACTTCATGTTCTTCCCAAGCCGTGCCTGGAAATCATATCCCGGCAGATTGGCAAACTCCTGCTCATCGGAAAAGAACCCGGTAAAGGTTTTGCCAAAATCCTCTCCATAACGCTCAAAATGAGGTTCAAAGACCCTGTCAAGCAACAAGCGGACGGATTCGGAGTTAAGGATATTAAAGTAGTCCAGCTTGCCATCCCCCTGATGGGTCGTAAAGAAAAGCAGGATGCGCCACAGCCCTTCCGGCACGTCAAAACGGAGCCATCCGTTTTTAATATTGCCTGTCAGGTCAATACAGCTGCCTAAATCCAGCTCTGTGGTATCCCCACTCACTCTTTTACAGGCAACGGCACCGATTAATTTACTGTCGGACTTTAAAACCGGCTGGACGATCATGGCACTGTTCTTAATAGGACCCACCACATCCGTACTCCAGCTGGTCAGAAATTCATTGGATAATTCATTGTTTCCGTCAGAAAATGCCTTATTGGCGTGACCCGTAGGGAACCGGTCATCATCCAGGAGCCATACCTTCATATCATTTTTCCTGGCAAAGTCCATGACCACATCCATGTCGCTCCACCACTGTTCCCCACCAAAATCCGGATGGGGCCTCGCTTCCACGCAGATAGCCTTTATATTGCTTTCCTTAATCCGTTCCAGCTCCTCTGTTAATATGGCATGGTCTTCCCCATGCATCCACAAGAAGGGATAAATATAATTGTCAAACTGATCCTTATATACTTCATCAAACCTGTTTCCCATAGTATTCTCCTGTTTTTCTATTGGCCGGCACCGCTTTGCCTGATATAGATATTTACACCATATTCCTCTAATACAAAAGCATTTTCCGTGCAGCCATCCATCCTCTTCCACATTTTATCAATCCTGATCTCCTGCCTGCAGTCCGTATGGTTAATGGCAAACAGATAGTCCTGCCGCCTTCCCTTCCTGAGGGTAAGCTCCACATCCTTCGGGGATTCCCCCATGGCTTCTAATCCGGCTTCCTCTCTTAAAAGCTCTGCCAGCTGGCCAAGAATATGCTTATCCGGTTCTGTGGCCACATAATATGCCTTGCCTGCACCATAGCTATTTACAGTAACTGCCGGGGTATTCTTATAATATTCACTCCTATAGAAGGCGAGTGGCTCTGCATCCACTAAAGTAACGATATCACACCATTTATCCGCAGTACCCTTCAGGCCGGCGCCTTTAATTCCTGTACCTGCCCATTCCATCTGTACCGTAAGGCCAAGAGGGCAATCATAATCTTCTATCTTAATTCCCAGCATTTCGCCAAGCCGTCCTGGTAAGGGCATGTCGCTCATGCATACGTTATTCCGGTTTTTCACCCCTGTCCTCATAGTAAGAACCAGCCTTCCGCCCTTTTTTACATACTCCATAAGCTTATCCTCCAGGGCAGCATCCATTAGAAACTGCAAAGGGGCTATCACTAATCTGTAATCCTGGAAATCCTCCTTTTCACCGATAAAATCAAGGGGGATATTCCTTTCATAGAAGCTGTCATAATATTTCTTAACCTGTTCTATGTAATCCAGCTCCGGATGGTGGGGCTGGATTTTGATGGCATTGTTCTGGTCATAAGAGAACAAAATTGCAGCCTCAGCCTTTGGAACAATTCCCTGGATATCCTTTAATACCGGAACCATTTCTGCCATAGTATCCTTTAACTCCTGGTATCTTCTGCCGGGAACCCCGTTGTGGGGCAATATTCCATGCCAGAACTGCTCCGTCCCAAACAAACAGGTTCTCCAACGGAAATACACGATGGTATCCGATCCGTGGGCAATACAATGTAAGGTCCAAAGCCTTAATTGCCCCGGTCTTGGCATACGTCCGATAAAGGCTCCTCCCGTTGGCCCGGACTCCAGCTCCATCATCCAGAAATTCTTCTTTTTTACAGACCGTATAAAATCCAGGCAGGCTGAGATCTCGTAGGGGGGCTGTCCCGGCGGAGTAAAATAATACCCTGTAGGATATTGGTCATTGGAGGCAAAATCCAGGTCGGAAGCCAAATCAAAATAATCTGTCTTATCATATAAACCCATTAGGTTATGGGTAACCGGCTGATGGGGGCAGATGCTTTTTATAATGTCAACCTGGAGCTTCTGGAAATCTACCACCAGATCCGAACAAAACCTCTTCCAGTCCAACAGCAGGGACGGATTATGCATGGTAGGGGTTACCCTCGGTGCCGGTACCTGGCTGAATTTATCATAGCTCTGGCTCCAAAAGACAGTCCCCCACTCTTCATTTAAATTCTCAATATTGCCGTATTTCCCCTTCAGCCACTGCTGGAAAGCATGGCGGCAGGAATCACACATGCATAAGTCCTCATGGCTGTTCCCCAGCTCATTATCGATCTGCCATCCGATAACATTTTTATTGTCCTTGTAGTGCTCAGCCATAGCCGTAACCAGACGCCTGATATGCTCCCTGTATTTCACGTTGCTCTGGCAGTCGTGGTGCCGTCCTCCGAACCCCTTTTGCTGCCCCTGGGAATCCATGGGCAGAATGTCCGGATCCTTTTCAATAATCCAGGCCGGAGGAGCTGCTGTAGGGGTGCCGATTAAGGTTTTAATTCCATGTCCTGCCAATAAAGCAATGGCTTCATCCAGCCACCCAAAATGAAACTCTCCTTCCCTTGGCTCAAATTTAGCCCAGGAGAATTCTCCCATGCGCACAATATTTAATCCCATTTCCTGCATCAGCCTTGCATCGGTTTCCCATCTGTCCCGCGCCCAATGCTCCGGGTAATAATCCACACCAAAAAATACTGACATATAAACTCCTTCCCAACTATTGCGGCCCTGATCCTGGTTTTACGAAAGCTTCTTTTTCCCTGTACTGCTTGGGGCTTTCTCCCGTAACCTCTTTAAATATCCTGCTGAAATAGGATACATCATTATATCCGATCATCGCAGCAATGTCCTTTAGTAAATAATCCGATTCCTTCAATAATTCCTTCGCTTTATTCATCCTAAACTGTATCACCAGCTTATTCGGGGATATCTTTTTTATTGCGGTAAACATGTTTGCCACATAGGTAGGGTTGTACCCGAACTGCCCGGCAAACTGCTCAACGGATATGTCCTGGGCATAATTATTGGTGATCAGCTCATAAAAAAGCTCCACCACATCATCAATTTTTAGATTTGACTTTATACCCCGTACCTTCCGGTTGATATCCTCAATAATTTCAACAATGCCCAAATTAAACTGCTCAAAGCTGACAGAGGTTCCTATTACTTCCTCTACCCGGCCCAACAATTCCTCAATGGAGTACTCCTTTTTTAACTCACTGTAATTCCGGTATATTTCGGAAATTAAGTACTTTACGCTAAATTCACAGTTGGCCTGTGAGATTTTTTCCTTTTTCCACCGCTGGCATAATTGGTTAAACTCCTGTACCAGGCTTTTAAAGTCATCCTTTTCTATGAATTTCTGTATGCTGTTTCTTTCATTATTATCAATGGCAATATAATTTTCGATTGTATTTTTATCATCCAGCATGACCATGTGGCTTTTTCCTATAATCACATTGTTGCCCATGCTTAGCCTGAGCTTCCGGTACACGCTCCTGGCTTCCTTTATATCAGAAAAACCTTCGCTTAAAACGATGCTGATTGGAAGGTTTAATAGCCGTTCATACCTTGCAAGCTGGTTTACCAGCTGCTTCACCGGTATGATTGCCTCCTCCTCGGAGGCTAAAAAGATTAGTTTTTCATTTCCTAATTTGGCGTCAAAAACATAGTAAATACAATGATTACCTAATTTACTGCCAAGCTGCTTTTCAATATGCTCCCTGTCCCAGATGACCCCATCAGGACGGATCAGGCTTTCCGCCCAAGCAGAATAAGGCCCTGCGCAGGCAAAAAGTAAATAACAATATTTATCCTTAAATCCTTCCAGGATGTCCGGGTCGGCATCATAGCTCTCGGAAAAAATAACGCTTTCTATAATCCGGTAATTCCTTTTCTTTTTCTGTTCTTCGATTTTCTCACACAATTTCTTTAATACTGAGTAGGCTTCCTCCTGCTTCGGAGGCTTTAAAATATAATCCCCGACACCAAAGCGCAGGGCTGTCCTTGCATATTCAAATTCACTATATCCGCTTAAAACTACAAATTCTATGTGGGGATACCGTTTTTTTGCTTCTTCAATTAATTTGAGGCCGTTCATGACAGGCATACGGATATCCGTAATCACAAGGTCTACACTTACATTCTCCAGCTGCTTTAAAGCCATCTCTCCGTTTGTACAGCTGGCCACAACCGTAATGGGAAGGTCCAGGTTTTTTATGAGCTGTACAACACCAAGCAAAATAGCAGGTTCATCTTCAACAACCATTAAGTTTACCATCAAAACCCTCCTTCATGTAGATGGAAACACAGGCGCCGCCCATGCTGCTTTCCTCGATTTTTATCTGTATCTGTCCGTGGGAATACAGATAGAGCCTTGCATAGGTATTAATCAATGCCAGGCCTCCGATTTCCGTATCCGGCATGGCTTCCCCATTCTGTATCCGTCTTTCAATCTCACGGAACTGGCCCTTCAATTTCTCCACGGCTTCCTGCGTAAAACCGGAGCCGTTATCCGACACGGAGATTTCCCAGCCCTTAGCCATTATCTTTCCTTCAATGGCAATTACATATTCCGATTTAACATGGTTCGCAAAGCTATGCTGGAAGCAATTCTCCACTAATGGCTGCAATACGAATTTGGGGATCTCCACACCTTTTAACTCCCCATCCATATGGATGGTATACTGCAGCATATCCAAATACCGGTATTTCATTAATTTCAAATAGGTTTCCACATGCTCGAATTCTTCACATACCTTAACTACGGCAGACCCCGTTCCGGTAGAATACTGCAGCATCCGGGTCAGCTGGGAACAGATATCCATAATCTCCGGTGCATCCTTCTGATATCCCATAAGGCCGATTACAGATAGTATATTATGCATAAAATGAGGATTAATCTGCTCCTGTAAAACCTGGTAATTAGCCTTTAGCTCCCTTGTCCTGGATTCAACCAGCTCGTTTCTGGTACGCTTAATTCCTTCAAACATTTTATCAAAGGCATTGGTTAATAGCAGAATTTCATTATTGGAGCTGTCCACCTGAAGGTCCAGGGAAAGACTTAAGTAATCCATATGGTCTATGGTATTCCTTAACTGACGGATTGGCTTATATAAATTATAGGATATGATATAAACAACGACCAATAACAGCAATAATATAAAAAACCCAAAAAGGAGGACGGAGCCGGAAGCATCATAGATCGGCCTTAAATACTCCTTTGTGCTGATCATGATATATACCGTCATATTGTAATTATTTATTTTCTGGGTGCAAACCGTATATTTCCCGTCGGATAGGAGAACATCATTTATTGTCTGGGAATCTGCCTTTCCTAACGCAAGATCCTCCAACTGGTTAAGGGAATGGAGCGGTGCATTGTCCGTAGCATAAAACAGCCCTGCGCCATCCGTAACAATGGCAGACATATCATTACCCTGCAGCTGCATGATAAAGATTTCGTCCAGGAATTTTTTCTCATATTGGATATCGATCAGCCCGTAATGATGGAATTCATTCTGGATTGCCCGCACAAAGGAAAAAGTCCCTTCCTTCGTCCTGCCATACTCATCCTTACCCACCGGCGAGATATATTTACTGAGCTTATTTTCAAATACATGCCTGACCCAGGATATATTCTGTATATCCTGCTTTGTCAGCCTGTCCGATTCATATATGTTCAGCTCCAGCCAGTCATATTGCTCTGAAATTACATTAAAGCTCTTATTGGCAAAATGAGTGCCGCATAAAGCGATGATTTCCTTCTGGATCACCTTCTTCTCCTCCAGATGGTTCTGGAAATAGTTCTTTGCGGAATTTAGGGAAAGGGTGTCCTCCATTGCATCATATACATATTGGTTGCTTGCAATTCCAAGGGAAATATTGCTCATTTCATCCAGTATGCTTTCAAATTGGGAGGCAGCTTTTGAAGTTAGCTGTCTCATGGTGCTGTCAGTATCTTTTTTTATGTTCATGGCCTGGGACATGCAATACACTATAATAAAAGCCATAATTATAACGGTAATAAAACTGGCATAAATCATTAATGACTTCTTTAAATAGCTCTTTTTCTTAAACATCGCATCGTCCCTGCCTGATATTATTTTGTATTAACTATCCTTTTACTGCACCGGATACCATCCCGTCCACAATATATTTTTGTCCAAATAAGTAAATCAATACAATTGGTAAGCTGCTTATTAAAATATGGGCACAAACCAGATTCCACTGGGAGGAATATTTTCCGATAAATCCATATACGCCTAAGACCAAAGTCCATTTATTGGAATCAGATATTAAATACAGCGGAAACTGGAAGTCATTCCAGATAAACATAAACTGGGTTACGCAGATCGTTGTAATAACCGGCTTCATTAAATGGATGATAATACCGAAAAACAATCTCAAGGGGCCGCAGCCGTCAACCATGGCCGCTTCATCCATTTCCTTTGGTAAGGCCTTCACCGCACTGTAAGCCAGCAGCATGGTCATGGGCAGGAAAATTGCCACATATACCAGGATCAGACCCACATATTGATTGTACAGATGGAGCTTTTTTAATACTTCTATTAATGATATCACCTGCATGGGAATAATTAAACCCAGCATAAAGTATTTTCTCACAGAACGGTTTAATCTATTAGGATTCCTTGCCATGACAAATGCAGCCATGGTTCCCAGGATTGAGGATAGCCCGACGCCGCATACCGTAATAAATACGCTGTTAAAAAAGGAACGCAGCACTTTCCCTTCTGTCATTACTACCTTAAAGTTCGTAAACTGGAAGGCCCTTGGCAGGGTCAGCCGCATAATATCGGATTCCGCCGCGGTTTTTACTGAATTTACGATTACCAGAAGGAGGGGAAATATAACGGAAAGGCTCAACACCCACATACAGATAAATAAAATGGTTTTATAAATTTTCTGCTTTTTCATTGATCCACCTCCAGCTTTGCCAATCCGCCGTTTACCAGGGCAAATACCAGAATAACGAAAATAGTCAGGCACATATTGGCAGCGCT
>JARKQP010000791.1 GCA_029974875.1 Mobilitalea sp. | reverse complement strand
CATTTTCTTGCCGAGGCCGACACGCACTGCCGGGGCGATCTGCACCGTTACCTTTGTACCTGCATCATCCAGGGCCTGCCATACCTTCTGGGTATGATTTTTTACTACGATTGCGCCCGTCGGACATACTGCAGCACATTGGCCGCAGCCGACACAATTTGTCTCCGCAATCGGAATCTCAAAGGCGGTGCTGATGGTCATTTTGGAACCCCGGTGTGCAAAGTCAATTGCGCCCACGTTCTGGATCTCATTACACATTCTTACACAGTCCCCGCAAAGGATGCATTTGTTTGCATCTCTTGTAATGCATACGGAGGAGTCATCCAGCTTTGGCTGCTCTGCAGTATTTGGAAACCGGACCCCCGTGATATTAAATCTCATAGCCAGATCCTGCAGCTTACATTTTCCATTGTTACTGCAGGTCGTACAGTCACGGCAATGGTTTGCCAGCAGCAGCTCTAAGATGTTTTTACGGTACCTGCGAAGGCGCTCTGTATTTGTCTTGATATTCATGCCTGCTTTGGGAATCGTGGAACAGGCTGCATCTATGCCGCCCCATTCATTTTCAATCATACACATACGGCAAGCACCATAGATGGAAAGCTCTGAATGATAGCAGAAGGTTGGCATCTTAATTCCGGCTTTGCGGATTAATTCAAGAAGGTTTTTCTCCCCGCCGATTTCAACGGGTATACCATCAATTGTCATTATATTTTTCTTATCCATTAATATTCCTCCACATGATCTTGAAAAACTTAACATGAAATCCCCGGATTTCATGTTATCGTCCTTTTCAAGTGAGAAAATTTATTTCTCACGGTCTTCCATATACTACTTTTCCATGATTGCTTGGAAGGGACATGCCGTAATGCAGGCACCGCATTTGATACATTTTGCTTGATCTATTATAAATGGTTCTTTTACCTTTCCTGTAATCGCGTTCACCGGACAGACCCTGGAGCATTTGGAACAGCCCTTACATAAGGCCGCTTCAATCTCAATTACCTTCAGCTTCTGGCAGTTACCGGTAGGACAGCGCTTCTCAAAGATATGTGCCTCATACTCGTCACGGAAATATTTAATGGTGCTCACTACCGGGAAGGCTGCTGATTTACCCAGCCCGCAAAGTGCCGTCGAGGAAATGGTATCTGCCAGCTCTAAGAGTAATTCAATGTCTCCTGCCTCACCCTTTCCTTCTACGATCCTTTCAAGGATCGCGAGCATCCTCTTGGTTCCCTCACGGCAGGGTACACATTTACCGCAGGATTCATTCTGGGTAAAGTTCATGAAGAAACGTGCCACCTCAACCATACAGGTATTCTCATCCATTACCACGAGGCCGCCGGAGCCGATCATTGCACCGGCCTTCTTAAGGGAGTCAAAATCCAGGGGCAAATCCATATGCTCATCCGTCAGGCATCCGCCGGAGGGACCGCCAATCTGTACTGCTTTGAACTTCTTACCGTCCCTCATACCGCCACCGACATCAAAAATAATTTCCTTTAAGGCAGTTCCCATGGGAACCTCGATCAGACCCGTATTTTCAATATTACCCGTTAAGGCAAAGGCCTTGGTGCCTGGGCTGTTCTCCGGTCCGATCTGCCTGTACCAGGCTGCACCGTTGGTAATAATCAAGGGCACATTGGCATAGGTCTCAACATTGTTTAACACCGTCGGCTTATCAAATAATCCCTGCTCCACCGTTCTGGGAGGCTTCACCCTTGGCATTCCGCGCTTTCCTTCAATGGAAGCCGTCAAGGCACTGCCCTCACCGCAGACAAAGGCTCCGGCACCGCGGTTAATATGTAGCTTAAAGCTAAAGCCCGTGCCTAAGATATCCTCACCCAGCAAGCCGTACTGTGTCGCCTGTTCAATGGCTGCCTTTAACCGGCTGACGGCCATAGGGTATTCCGCACGCACATAGATGTAGCCCTCACTTGCGCCGCAGGCCAGCCCTGCTATCAGCATGCCCTCCAGCATCCTGTGGGGATCCCCCTCCATGATGCTCCGGTCCATGAATGCTCCCGGATCTCCCTCATCACCGTTGCATACCACATACTTCTGTGCTTCCTTCTGACGCTTAACCTGGGACCATTTGCGTCCCGTCGGGAAACCGCCGCCCCCTCTGCCCCGGAGGTTGGATTCTGAGATTTCATTAACAATATCATCCGCTGACATTTCAAACAACGCTTTTTCCAAGGCAGCATAACCACCGATGGCAAAGTATTCATTGATGGAGGTTGCATCGATCTGGCCGCAGTGGTCCAGCACCGTGCGGGTCTGCTTTTTATAAAATGGAATGTCATCCTGCTTTTTATAGACCTTGCCTTCCTTGCGGTAGGCCAGTTTTTCAATATGCTCCCCGGCAATGATTGTCCTTTCGATAATCTCCTCACAGTCGGCAAGCTGAATTCTTGTATAAAGCCATCCCTGGGGCTCGATACGTACCAGGGGACCCATTTCGCAAAAGCCATGGCAGCCGCTTTTCTTCATTCCAACAGAAGGCTCATGTGGCTCTTTCTCAAGCTCCACGGAACATGGGATCTTCTTCTCCTTTAAAATTTCCGTTAACCGGTCAAATATCTCCAAGGCTCCGCTGGATACACATCCAGTTCCGGCACAGACCAGGATCTTCTTCGTCTGCTGCCCAAGTGACTTTCCATAGATGGAACGTACATTGATTAAATCGTCTCTCGTTTTAAGCATAGTTCCTCCTTCAATCCTTTTAAAAGCTCCGTAGCCTTATCCGGTGTCATAGCCGGATATACCTTGTCATTTACGGTAATGACCGGCGCCAGCCCGCAGGCTCCCAGGCAGGACACTGTCTCTACGGTAAAGCCCAGGTCCTCCGTAGTTGCTTTTTTATCTGATAAACCAAGATCCTTGCGAAGCCTTTCAAGAATCGGGATTGACTTTCTTACGTGACAGGCGGTACCGTCACAGACCTTAATTACAAATTTACCCTTTGGCTCCAGGGAAAAATTCTCATAAAAGGTCGCTGTGCTATAGATTCTCGCTTCACTGATCCTAAGCTCTGCTGCCAAATAAGGGAATACCTCCCTCGGTAAGTAGCGGTAATGCTCCTGGATTCCCTGCAGGATTGCTATGATTGCACTTGGCTTGCGGCCCAGCTCATCTATGATGCCGTCCACAACCGTGAAATCAAATGTCTGATTCATTTCCTTCCTCCATTCCGCCGTCCTATGAACGGCACATCATTTTGTAAAGCATCTGAATTCAAGTCTTTCTACTGATTTTTCTCATGAAAAATGGCTGTGGCCTTTTACAGCTACAGCCTTTCAAAAAGGTTCATAAAAGCGGGTATGGGGCTCTTATGATTATATTTCAAATCAATAACATGTTTGCGTTGGCGACACAATTAACAGGTTATGGATTAGAAAGTAACTTCAGTATTGTAATAGCAGCAATACAATAACTTTTCCATTACCTCAGGGGTAATAGCCCTCGGGTTGGAACCGGTGCAGGCATCACCTACGGCCAGCCCTGCCACCTTGGGAAGCTTCTCAAGGAATTCCTTTTCATCAATGATTCCGCCCTCGTACTCCTTAATGCAGGATGGAATGTCCAATAATTTATTTAAATCATTGATATGCTTAATCAATGCATCCGTACTTGCTTCCAGGCCGAGGAAGGCAGCGATTTCGCAGTATCTCTTATCCGCGGCTGCATCCTTGGCGTTATACTTTATAACCTTGGGAAGATACATAGCATTTGCACAGCCATGGACGATATGTCCACCGGAATATGCTGCGCCGGTTTTGTGTGCCATGGAATGGACAATACCGAGTAAGGCGTTGGAGAAGGCCATACCGGCGAGGCACTGGGCATTGTGCATTTTTGCACGTGCTTCCATATCCCCATGATAGGATTTCACTAAATTCTCGCTTACCATCTTAATCGCATGAAGGGCAAGGGGATCGGTATAATCGCAATTTAAGGTTGAAACATAGGCCTCTACTGCATGGGTCATGGCATCCATACCGGTATGGGCGGTTAATTTTGCCGGCATGGTCTCTGCCAGCTCCGGATCAACGATTGCCACGTCCGGTGTAATGTTAAAGTCAGCCAAAGGATATTTGACTCCCTTTGCATAATCTGTAATTACTGAAAATGCGGTAACCTCGGTAGCCGTACCGGAAGTGGAAGGGATTGCACAGAACTTTGCCTTTGTACGAAGGGTCGGGAAATTGAAGGGAATGCAAAGCTCTTCAAAGGTAATATCCGGATATTCGTAAAATGCCCACATGGCTTTTGCAGCGTCAATTGGGGATCCACCGCCGATGGATACGATCCAGTCCGGTTCAAAAGCACGCATTGCCGCGGCACCCTTCATTACGGTTTCAACGGAGGGATCCGGTTCAACACCTTCAAACAGTTGAACTTCCATGCCCGCTTCCTTTAAGTAAGCTTCTACCTTATCCAGGAAGCCAAAGCGTTTCATGCTTCCTCCGCCGACAACTACAATTGCTTTCGTTCCTTTTAATGTCTTTAATGCATCAAGGGAGCCCTTACCATGGTAAAGATCTCTCGGAAGTGTGAATCTAGCCATCTTACAATCTCCTTTACTGATTTTTTTGATTTATACTATGTATTTCTAGGTATCTCTTTTCTGGACTTCATTTCTATATTTTGTTTCTATGATTTTATGTCTAAATTTTGTGTCTGTATTTCATGTCCGTATTTTATATCTGTAATTTATTTCTTTACTTCATGTCTTTACTTCATGTCTGTACTTCATGTCTGTACTTTATATCTGTACTTTATGTCTGTACTTCGTGCCTGTCTTCATGCCTGTCTTTTCTTCTGTATTTCGTCGTTCTCGAATTGTCTTTATTTTAACAATGTTTGTTGAGGTTGTGAAATGCAAAATCCTTATATCGATATTCCAATATCGATATAAGGATTACGTATAAGTAAAGCATTCAATTACAGGGCAATTAAGTCAGTTGCTTGCCCTTTTAGTTCATATTGGATAAGAATCACTGTATATCAACTAAGGATTCATTCAAAATATAAGTATTTCATCACTGTATATGTACCTAGTGAATTCCATATCCTTACTTAATTAGCTCCAAATCCAAACCTGGATTTTCCATTCCCATTCCAATTTATCATATCGATATTCCATTATCGATATACCCCGCCTGCGTTAATGAAATACTCCGCTACTTAGCCCAACCTACCTATTTAGCAGACTTAGCCGCTTTTATCTGCTCCGTCAACAAAGGAAGGATTTTATTCAGGTCGCCGACCACCCCGTAATCAGCCACGTCAAAGATCGGCGCACTTTCATCCTTATTGATGGCAATGATGAAGTCTGATTCCTGCATACCCGCAAGATGCTGGATCGCTCCTGAGATACCGATTGCAAAGTATACATCGGGCCTTACGGTCTTTCCCGTCTGTCCGACCTGACGGTCCTTCTCCATCCAGTTTGCATCCACTGATGCCCTGGAGGAGCTGACGGTGCCGTTAACAGTCTCTGCCAGATCCTGAAGCAGGGCGAAGTTTTCCTTTGAGCCCACGCCGCGTCCGCCGGATACAAGGATTTTAGCGTCCTGGATGTCTATTTTATTGGATTCCTTTTTGATGACCTCTAATATTTCCACATAGTTATTATTCTTTTCGAAGACAGGCTTAAATTCAACCACCTTTGCCTTAGCCTCCGGATTCTTCTTTGCCTTCTTCATTACGCCGGGACGTACCGTAGCCATCTGGGGACGGTGCTCCGGGCAGAGGATGGTGGCCATCAGGTTTCCGCCAAAAGCCGGACGTGTCATCCTCAGGTTCTTCGTCTGCTCATCTACCTCTAATTTCGTACAGTCCGCCGTAAGGCCGGTCTTCACCCTTGCGGATACCCTGGGGGCAAGGTCACGGCCGATGGAGGTAGCCCCATAT
This sequence comes from Mobilitalea sp., assembly GCA_029974875.1. The sequence continues at coordinate 10,891 of JARKQP010000791.1, read as the reverse complement.
AGAACCACTTCCGGCTTAAATTCCTTAATCACTTCCCCCATGGCATGGGTATATGGCTCCGTCGTATATTCCCTGAGAACCGGGTCATCTACAACGATAACCCTGTCCGCACCATAAACAGCTAATTCATCTGCCAAAGCTTTTATCCCGTCTCCCAACAGCACTGCAGTTACATCGGTATCCAGATCCTTGGCCAGTTCCTTGGCCTTCCCGATCAATTCAAAGGATACTCCCGTAATGCTGCCATCCACCTGCTGTACGAAGACAAATACACCTTTATATTCTTCTAAATTCATTCTTACCTCCATTGTGCCTTTCCATTATATGATTCTCCCGACAAAAGTCTTTCTAGAAAATAAACTTCTCCTTCAGTTTCTCCACAATCGCCTCAGCCGCTTCCTGGGGATCTAAATTCGTTGCCTTTATTCCCGCGGGCTTCACGCTGATTGGCCAGGACTGTGCCACCTTCGTCGGTGACCCCTTTAATCCGATGACCTGATCCTCTATCTCGATATCCTTCCTTGTTAAAACAGTGACCTGCCTCTCACGGAAAGCCTCAAAGATACCTCCCGGTGTCATGTACCTGGGCTTGTTCATCTCACCAAGCGCTGTAATCAGGCAGGGCATCTGTACCTTAACCATATGGTACCGGTCCTCGTACTGGCGTTTTACAATAAGGGCATTGCCCTCCACCTTAATATTCTCCGCATAGGATACGTTGGGGATTCCAAGATGCTCCGCAATCTGTGGTCCGACCTGAGCCGTATCCCCGTCGATTGCCTGGCGGCCCGTGATGATCAGGTCATACTCCAGATCCTTAATTGCGGCAGCAATCGTAGAGGAGGTTGCCAGGGTATCAGCGCCGCCGAATGCCCTGTCTGAGATCAGGTAGGCCTTATCCGCACCCATTGCCATCGCTTCCCGGAGCATCACGTCAGCCTGCGCCGGCCCCATGGAGATAACCGTTACCTCCGCTCCGGTCTGGTCTTTTATTTCCAATGCCGCTTCCAGGCCTGCCTTGTCATCCGGGTTCATGATGCTGGGCACACCCTCACGGATCAGGGTTCCGGTAGCTGGGTTGATCTTTACTTCATTGGTATCTGGAACTTGCTTTATACAAACGATTATTTTCACTTTATGCTCTCTCCTCTTCTATAATAACGATCATTTGGCCGTCAGGCCACGTGGTGCCGGATGTGAAATGCTATGCATTTCACACTAAGCTTGCGGAGATGACCATTCGCTGAACTTCGGAAGTTCCTTCATAAATCTCCGTTATCTTGGCGTCACGCATCATGCGCTCCACTTCATACTCTCTTGTATAGCCATAGCCACCGTGGAGCTGGACTGCCTTTGTCGTAACCTCCATTGCTACCTCGGAGGCATATAGCTTAGCCATTGCCGCCTCCACCGAGAATTTCTTCTGGGTATCCTTAGCCATTGCCGCACGGTATACCAGCATTCTTGCAGCGTCCACCTTCGTCGCCATATCCGCTATCTGGAACTGGGTATTCTGGAAGGCCGAGATCGGTTTCCCAAACTGCTTCCTTTCCTTCACGTACGCAACTGTAGCCTCCAGGGCGCCCGCTGCGATTCCGAGTGCCTGGGCTGCGATTCCGATACGTCCGCCGTCCAGGGTCTGCATTGCGATACCAAAGCCCTTGCCCTCATCACCCAGCAGGTTCTCCTTTGGTACAGCACAATCATTAAAGATCAATTCGTAAGTCGAGGAACCACGGATGCCCATCTTCTTCTCCTTGGTACCGAAGGAGAAGCCGGGATAATCCTTCTCCACGATAAACGCGGAAATGCCCCTCGTTCCTTTTGATTTATCCGTCATTGCAAATACAATGTAAATATCTGCTTCCTTGCCGTTTGTGATAAATATCTTGCTTCCGTTCAGAATATAATGGTCACCGTTTAGCACTGCTTTCGTCTGTTGTCCTGAGGCATCTGTTCCTGCATTTGGTTCCGTAAGTCCAAAGGCTCCAAGCTTTTCACCATTTGAAAGGGGCACCAGATATTTCTCCTTCTGCTTGGGAGTTCCAAATTTCTTAATCGGTTCTGCACACAGGGAGGTATGGGCGGACACAATAACGCCAGTGGTTGCACATACCTTGGATAATTCCTCAACGCACATTGCATAGGTCAGGGTATCACAGCCCTGGCCGCCGTATTCCTTTGGAACCGGTATTCCCAAAAAGCCCTGTCTTTTCATCTTTTCTACCGTCTCTTTTGGGAACTGTTCTGTCTCATCAACTTCGATAGCAAGGGGTTTTACTTCCTTCTGTGCAAATTCCCTGAAGAGAGTTCTTGCCATCTCATGCTCTTTGCTTAATGTAAAATCCATTTCTTTTCCTCCATTACTTCAGATAAGCCTCCTGATATTGCCGTTTTCATATTTCAAATCCAGCCTGGATCATAGCTTGTATTCCTGGTGTATCCCACCAGCTTATATGTAACTCTTCCTACCTCCGCCAACAATTAATGCTGCTCCCTATTCCACCAGCAATTAATGCCGCCCTTGCTATTCTGCCAACAATTAATGCCGCTCTTCTATTCCGCCAGCAATTAATGCTGCTCTTCCTATTCCTCCGGCAATTAATGCTGCTCTTCCTATTCCGCCAGCAATCAATGCTACCCTTCCGGTCAATTGGTATAATTATAAAAGCCTTTGCCGGTCTTCATACCCAGCTGGCCGCCGCGAACCATCTTCCTCAGCAGCGGATGAGGGCGGTATTTCGTATCGCCGGTTTCCTTCTGTAATACCTCCATAATGGCAAGCACCACATCCAGACCGATCAGGTCACCGAGAGCCAGAGGTCCCATGGGATGGTTTGCTCCCAGCTTCATGGCATTATCAATTCCCTCCACGGAAGCTACACCCTCTGCATAAATACCAACCGCTTCATTAATCATAGGAACCAGAACCCTGTTTACTACAAAGCCGGCTGCTTCCTCAACCTGGACCGGAGTTTTTCCAATCTCAGCTGCAATTGCTTTGATCCTTTCAACCAGCTCATCCGGTGTATTAAGTCCCGCAATAACCTCTACCAGCTTCATGACCGGAGCCGGGTTAAAGAAATGCATCCCTACCACCGGTCTGCTAAGCCCTGCCCCTATCTCGGTAATGGATAAAGAGGAGGTATTTGTAGCAAAGATACAGTCCTCCTTACAGATCTGCTCCAATTCCTTGAAGGTCTGCTTCTTCACTTCCATATTCTCAAGGGCGGCTTCCACCACCAGGTCACAATCCTGACAGATCTCCTTCGTTCCTGTAGTGATCTTTGCCAGGATGGCCTCTGCCTCCGGCTGCTCCATCTTGCCCTTTGCAATTCTCTTCTCAAAGCCCTTTGCGATTTTCTTTTTGCCGCCTTCGGCAAGCCCGCCATTGATATCGCAAAGGCATACCTCATACCCCTGAACCTGCGCAAATGCCTGGGCGATTCCAGAACCCATAGTTCCTGCACCAATAATTCCAACCTTCATCTTAATAACTACTCCTTTCTTCAAAACCTGCAAACTTTGAGCCGCAGGCACAAATTTGCGTGTGAAATGTTCTGTATTTCACACTAACGATCATTTGGCCGTTAGGCCACGGGGTGTCGGATGTGAAATGATCTTCATTTCACACTACCTCCATCTGCCGCTTTAGCGGCCTGAAATACTATGCCAAATTTTTAACATTATTTATTAGAAAAAGCTTCCACTTTTCTTTTTTCTAAAAATGCGGTCATTCCTTCTCTCTGGTCCTCTGTTTCAAAGCAGCCGCCAAACAGCTTCTCTTCAATTGCAATTGCCTGGTCCATATCCACCTGTAGGCCTTCATTAATTGCTTTCTTACAACTGCGCACTGCAATCGGCGCATTGCCTGCAATTATTGCAGCCAGCTTTTTAGCTGCGGGCATCAGTTCCTCAAGGGGATAGACCTGATTTACCAAACCGATCCGGTAGGCTTCCTCTGCCTTGATATTTCTTGCCCCGTATATCATTTCCTTTGCCTTACCGACACCTACGATTCTGGCTAATCTTTGGGTTCCTCCAAAGCCCGGCGTGATTCCAAGCCCTACCTCCGGCTGGCCAAAGACCGCGTTATCGGAGCAGATACGGATATCACAGCTCATAGAAAGCTCACATCCGCCTCCCAGAGCATAGCCATTGACTGCGGCTATCACCGGAACCGGGAAGGTCTCAATTGTCCGGAACACGTCATTTCCCTTCTTTCCAAAGGCTTCTGCCTCTTCCTTTGTCAGGGAGCACATCTCGCTGATATCAGCTCCGGCCACAAAGGATTTCTCTCCCGCACCGGTAATAATGATGGCCCGCACCGTATTTAGGTCCACCTCTGCAAAGGTCTTTTCAAGCTCCTCCAAAACCATGCTGTTTAAGGCATTCAGGGCTTTCGGCCGGTTAACTGTAATAATTCCTACCTGTCCTTCTGCCTGGTATGTAATAAATTCCATCTCTACCACTCCTTTCCATATATTATACACTCGCTATCCATTGCAAAACAATCATTAGATTTTTGAGTTTTTGCAATTACCTAAATAAATACTACATATGCAAGACTTGATCCCCGGCCCTGTGCCTGCAAAGGATCTGCTGTTACTTATTTGTTTAATTTTGTAACTTCGTTAATTTATTAACTTTTAATCTTTATTATATCTTTTTTTTTCAAAACTTGCATTGTATTCAAGCACATAATTTCATGGTATCTCAGCTGTTTCATTGTGCTAATAAACAAAACAAGAAATATCTAGCAATTGAAGCAATAATTAATTTCTAAAATAATAGGAAGTACACTCCATTCAGTTTTGAAGTGTACTTCCTGCCTTTCTGAATCAAATAAAAAACTACATGGGATTATGCTTCCTGCCCACATAACGGCGCTTAATGTAGGCCGCGGCAGGGGAAAATCTCATTGGATCTGCACCATCCTCGTGCAGCATTGATGAATTAATTCGCCATCATGGGTAATGATCAAAATACTTTTTCCCAAAGATGCGGCATGCTTTATTGCCTTCGCTACGAGGCACATGTTCCGTGCGTCCAGCCCAGAGGTTGGCTCGTCCAGAATCATGGTCTGTGCATCTTCCATCAACGCAGCAGCCAAGACCAGTCTCTGCTTCTGCCCGCCCGAAAGCGCAGCAGGATGCCTGTCCCTAAATTCATAGAGACCCAATGTGCGAAGCAGCCCGTCGGCTTTATTAAAATTAGCTTTTGTTTTATCCACCATCAAGAGGAGTTCCTCCCGTACATTCTCAGCGAAAAGCCCGGATGCGTTATCATGGGGGATAAAACGGATATTCTTGATTCTCTGCTTATGATTCATAGCTTTCCCATTCAACCGTATAACCCCGTTATCAGGCTTATACAAACCGCACAGTATTTTTGCAAGCGTCGTTTTTCCCGTACCGTTACGTCCTGTTATCGCAACAATTTCTCCGCTATGGACATCAATGGAAAGGTCAAGCAGAACCTCCTCCTTTTGATAACGGAAACTGATCCCACGGGCGGCCAATTCCGCACCGGAGGACTTTATGCGTCCAGCTTCTTGTTCCGCCAAAGCACAGGGGACAAGCGTCCGGCTTCTTATGCCCATGTCTCCCAGCGTAGCAAGCGTCATTTTCTTCATTTCGTATGCGGATATATCCATTTGAATGCTACCGTCCTTCAGATACAGAAACCGATCCGCAAGATCCATCAGATACCATATCCGGTGCTCGGAAACAACAATCGTACAGCCTTCCTCTTTTAGCTTCTTCATGAGCTGGCCAAGCTGCAACACTGCCTCCATATCCAGGTTGGAGGATGGCTCGTCAAAAACATAAATTTTCGGTCCAACGGCACGGATGCTCGCAATAGCGGCCTTTTGCTTTTCTCCGCTGGATAAATGAAACAAGCTGCGCCCCCGTAAGCCCTGAATCCCTAAGTCCATAATAGCTCCATCAACGCGCCGATGGATATCGTCATAGCCAAAGCCTAAATTTTCACAACCAAAAGCAATTTCACCCTCTACCTGGGGGGAAAAGAACTGACTCCGGGGATCTTGAAAAATGCTTCCGACGATTGTTCCTCTTTCCCACATGGAAAGCGTGGAAGCATCCCGCCCATCCAGAAGGACTTCGCCCGTCAACCGCCCCTCATAAAATGCAGGAGCCAAACCGTTGATAATTCGTGTAACGGTGGTTTTGCCGCTGCCGGATTCGCCGGCCAGTACAACGAATTCGCTTTTACGCACATGCAGACTGAGTTCTTTTACGCTTTCACAATCGGCTGCATTTGCATATGAAAAACACACTTTATGTAAATCAATCATATCACACCTCACACAGAAACAAAATGACCACCGCTAGCAAGAAGACGGTCATGCAAAGAATATCGTTTTGTTTTATCTCATTTTTGTAATAACTGCTTTTTCTTCCCGGTTTTTCCACTCCTCTTACAATAGCGGACACGGACAGTTCATCCGCTATGTTCAAGCTACGCAGGATCAGTGGCACGACGACATGTTCAAGGGCTGCCAGCGGATTTTTCAATATCACCTTCACAGTCAGCAGCCCACGGCATTTCATAGACTCATGAATGGCGGAATACTCTGACGCTACCGTAGGGGCAAAACGAAAGACCACTACCACCATCAGCGTAATATTATTAGGAACATGTATCTTTAGCAGTGCGGATACGATTTCACCGGGCGGAGTTTTCATAATGACCTGGAGGGACATAAATACGGGAATCATGCGCCAGATCATATAAAAGTAAAATTCTGAAAAGAAAATGCCCTCCCATCCAAATGTCCGGTTCAGGAATAAAAGAATTAACAGCACCGTAAAAACGCCGGTATATGTCCACGCCGTGCGCCGGTATCCCTGAATTGACAGCAGAACAACTAAGAGGATAAAGAACACAATGGTAGCCGTGAAGGATACCAGTAAAAAAGCGGAAACAATGGAGCATAGCAGCACAATGAACTTCGACGCAACCGAAAAGCGTAGGCCGGTGGTGTTGCTGCCTGCCGGTGGTGCCGGCATTATACAGCCCCTGCCTTTATAAAGTGCTTTTTCATCATGCCATGTCCGGTCAGGCTTCCGAGAATAGCACCAATAACAGCCAGCGCCGCGATAAAGAGAATCCATTTGGGATCTGAAAAATACATTTTTACCGCAGTAAGATATTCTGCGCTGAAGCCGCCCGCAACTGAGGCTTTTTCATAGGTGCTCCACAGGAAATTGATTGGGATAATGGAAGCCCCGACAAAGAAAATGCTGAACACGCTCCACAGAACCGTTATATTTTTAGGCTGCTTATACGCACCATCCCCGCGCATAACGATCAGCTCACAGATAAACCCCGTAACCACCAGATACAGAGTTACCATCCAATAACCGCCAAGCAAAAACGAAAGCCCGTTAAAGACCGCATAGATGGGAAGCGCACCGCGTTTGCCAACCCTCACGGCCATCACCATAAAAAAAACCGCATTCAAAAAACAAACTACCATGGGGCAAAGAACCATGACTGCAAACATATTGAACGACAAAACTGCAGCGGCGCCATGCTGTATAATTAGCATAAGAACGCTAATGACCACGATTGTAATAATATCCTTCACACTCAACTTTTTCATTTCCGTATCTCCTTAAAGTTTATTTGATTTTCCATTGTTTCGTGCGCAGCTGTTCACGCCACATCCGGGTGTACAGCTGCGAATGCCCAAGCAGCCCTCCATGTACCCCGCATTCCTCAATACGCCCGTCCTCCAGCACAAGAATCTGGTCTGCTCCCACTATCGTTTTTAAGCGGTGGGCGATGACAATAAGAGTCTTATCCTTCACAAGATGATTCAGTGCAGTTTGGATATGCGCTTCATTTTCCGGGTCGAGAGAAGCCGTTGCTTCATCAAGCAGGATAATAGGTGCGTCTTTCAGGATCGCCCGCGCAATCGCTATACGCTGTTTTTCTCCACCAGACAGGGTGCAGCCACCTTCCCCGATCATAGAGTCGTACCCTTCCGGAAGCCCTGAAATAAAATCGTGACAGCAGGCAAGCTTGGCGGCACGGATCACATCTTCTTTTTTTGTTCCTCTGCGGCCGAAACGGATATTGTTGTACACCGTATCGTTGAACAGATAAACATCCTGGAATACGATGCTGATACGCGACATTAATTCTTCCGGTTTTATACTACGGATATCCGTACCGCCGATCATGATGCTCCCTTCGCTGGCATCCCAGAAGCGGGCAATCAAACGCGTAATTGTTGTTTTGCCTGATCCGGAAGACCCCACAAGCGCCGTTACAGTCCTTTCAGGAACCTGGAAAGAAATATCACTCAGTACATTGAGATTTTCGTAGCGGAACGTAACGTGGCTGAAAGTAATGTCATTGCTTGCGGGAGATAAGGTTTTTTCCGGTACAGGCAGGGATCCCGTGTCCATGATGCGCCGGACGCGTTCCACCGAGTTGGCATAGAAGCTGATCATCGCGAACAAAGTAATGACTGTGGCGACCGGATCATAGATTTTAGGCGCGATCATCAAAAACATAATGTATACTGGAATGCTGATCTCACCCGCCTTTAACAGAGTAAAGCCGAAGGCCATCAAAAGGGGAATGCCTGCAAACAGGATCATTTCCCCCAACACAACGCCGAGTCCTGTCGAAAATTCCATGCGGATCGAATCGTGCCGAAGGCGGCCAAAAGCGGCCTCCATCCTCTTGAATTTCTCCCCGGCAAGGCCAAACGCTTTTATCAAACGGATTGAACGCAGATATTCCAACATTCTTGATGCCGACTCGGTACGGGACTCAATCACTCTGCTTCCTAAACGGGAAGATATTTTTCGTGCCAGAAGGATTGCCGGGAATGCAACCACAACAGACAGCATCATTACGAGCGCCATTTTCCAGTTGATAAATGCCATTCCGACCATGCCCGCGAACGGTATGACTATGCTGGAGAAAACAGGATCAATCCCATCGCTGACCAATGTCAGGATATTCTCGTGATCCTCCATGAGATTTCCACTTAATTGTCCTACATCATATTTTGAGTATGTACCCATCGGAAGTTCCCTCAAATGGGCGGCAAGGCGGATCCGGCTTTCGGCTGTAATTTTCGTGGCATCGTCAAAGGAACGGATGTATCTGATCCTTCCGACAACAATTTGGAGCAGAAAGAGCACGGCCACAAAACCATAAAGCAGCCACATACTCCCGGTGTCCAAAGCTGTACCGGGGTATAGGAGTGGCTTCATCGTTTCCACAACGGCTCCAATCAGAACGCCATAGGGCAGAGCTTTCAAAAGTGCCGTCAAAAGTCCGAGAGCAATCACCCTGTTTAGCTTTTTCACTTCCCCACCTGTAATTGTATGTATGAGTTTCACTGTGTTACCCCCTTTGTGCTAAGATTCCAGCCCTCGGATGTCGTCATTGCCTTCCACATTAAAGCATATAATCCGCCTTTTTCAAGCAATTCGGCCTGTGTGCCTTTTTCCATGATTTGTCCCTTATCGATCACAAGTATTTGATCCGCGCCTGCTATTGTAGAAAGTCGGTGAGCGATGATCACGGCTGTCTTTTTGGCGGATAATGCGGAAAAAGCCTTTTGGATTAAGCCTTCATTTTCAGCATCCGCATAGGAGGTGGCCTCGTCCAGAAGGACGATGGGCGTATTTTTCAGAAATACTCTTGCAATGGAAAGGCGCTGCTGCTCGCCGCCGGACAGGTGGATGCCGCCTTCACCAATTTTCGTCTGATAACCATTAGGCAACAGCATAATATAGTCGTGGATTTGGGCAGACTTTGCCGCAGATTGCACATCCTCAATAGACGCGCCTTGATTTCCCATACGAATGTTTTCTTCTATCGTATCCGAGAGCATTACAATATCCTGAAAAACAAATGAAACCATTTCCATCAGTTTTTCATTGCTGTATTCTTTGATGTTATGGCCGCCGATTAGGATTTCGCCATGCTGTGTGTCCCAGAATCTTGCGATCAGCTGTGCGACTGTGGATTTTCCAGCGCCGGACGGCCCTACAAGAGCGGTTACACTTCCGGGGGGGCAGCAAAAGGAAACATTCCCCAGCACCTCTTCACCACCGTAGGAGAAGGATACGTTTCTAAATTCGATGCCGTTATCCTTTTCCTGCGTGCTCTGCGCAGGTTCATCGATCTCAGCCTGCATCAGGATGTCGTCAATACACTCCATGCCGAAGGTAATCTTGCGCATTTCGCCGGTGAGCAGCATGAGCTGCTTCATAGGCTCCGCAAAATTGGTGCCTATCACAAAGAAAAACAATACGGCAATCAGAAGCGTTTGATAAGACGCTGCATTTGCCAGCAGGAAGGTTCCCACGGGAAAAATAAACAATATGGACGCACTGATCAATACATTGAACAGGATGTACGGTGTTTTAATTCCGTTTGCCCATGCCACTGCCGTATGGCGACTGTTTTCGATATCTTCTTTCAAAGATGCATATACGGTTTTTCCTTCTGAAAAGGTCTTGATGACAGGCATACCCTTTACATATTCAACAGCGCTTCCATTCATTTTCCCCATAGCCATCTGATACTGATCGGAGAGTTCCTTCGTTTTCAGACCACCAAACATATTCCTTCCGGCTGCAAGCGCAATGGGGATGGAAATAATCGCTGCTAATGCCATCCGCCAATCCACAGCAAACATAAAAATAACCGTTACAAGCGGTGCGACTACACCCGAAACAAAGTCGACGATATTGTGTGCTACAAAATGCTCGATCCGCTCCACATCTTCCGACATGTTTTTTTTGATGCTGCCGGAGGTATGTTCGCTAAAGTATCCCAGCGGCAGCCGTGCAAGCTTGCGGGATAGCTCCATACGGATTTCATATAGGATATT
>JARKQP010000751.1 GCA_029974875.1 Mobilitalea sp. | reverse complement strand
AACAGCACGAATTATAAGGTGGATGAAGAGGGCTACATTTTGATAGACTTAATTCACTGCTCCGATTATGTAATCCTACCGGAGGAAGCCGGCAGCAAGGATGTAATATCACTGGCAGACCAGATTAAGATATCACCTTTAAAGAAAACCCTGTATGTAGGCGGCACGAAAGATAAGACGGCGCAGATCCAGCTTACACTGCCTACGACATTAGAGCTTGTAAGCAGCCTGAATGACAACACAACAGGGGATGCAGTTGGGGTAGTAACAGTATCTTATAAGTCCGCGGATACAAAGATAGCAACCGTAAGTAAGGATGGTGTTATTGCTGCTAAGGGCTCAGGTGCTACAAGTATCATTACGACAATCAGCCTTTCCGGCGGAAAAACAGTATCAGTAAAAACCGCCGTCAATGTTGAAAAGGCCCGTGTTGAAATAAGCAGTAAGACAAAAACCATGAAGGTTGGCCAAAGCTTTACCTTTAAGGCTAAGGCCTATGGAGTTGACCTGAAGGAGCTGGTATGGAAAACAACAAAAAAATCCGTTGTCGTGATTGACAAAAAGACGGGAAAAGCAATGGCAAAGACAGCAGGTACGGACTATGTTGTGGCACAGATCGGCAAGGTGAAGCAAGAAATGAAGGTAACAGTAAAGAAATCCTAAATAAAAGTAACCTATGATGTAATTATGGTATAATTATGATGTAATATAATTAGAAAGCACCGATTGAAAATCAGGTTTTCAACCGGTGCTTTCCATATAAATTAGTTTTGTATTCTGTACTGTATGGGATTAATGATTCCAAATCTGGGTTCTGTACTAGAACAGGTGTCAATCAGAGAAGCGGTGATAAGCTTGTTCACTATTTTGGAATATATCATCGGTTCATTTCTGATTGGAATCCCATATTCTTGTGGTCATGGATAATGGCTTCTATTTCTGGAAGGCTGGTAGCCTGCATGTCCCCGGAGATTGTATTTTTTATGGCGCTGACAGCATTGCCAAATTGTAGTGTGCGGCTATAGTTATCCGGGTCAGTCAATAGCCCGTACAGGATACCTGAGATATATGCATCCCCGCTTCCGATCCGGTCTACGATATCGATGGAGCGGTAAGGCTCTTCTTCGAAATAAGTGTCCTGGCCTGCATGGTAGAGAATGGACCCAAAAGTATGGGATTTGGGGCTATGTACAGTTCTCTGTGTGGATGCAACTATGGAGATGGGATATTCCTGGGTAAAGCTTTCCATAATCTCTTGCAGGGAGCCTTTTTTTAAGAAGGTCATACGGGCAGTGGTTTCGGAACAGAAGAAAATATCTACATAAGGAAGTATTTCTTCAATGCAGGCTTTTGCCTGGGCGCTGTTCCAGAGATTACTCCGGAAGTTTACGTCAAAGGAAATGAGGGTTCCCTGTTTTTTAAACTGCTTTATCATTTCAGCGGCAGTTTCCCTGCACCTAGGACTTAAGGCTAGTGTAATGCCGCTGGTATGAAAGCAGCGGGCAGCGGTATACATATCATCCGTAAAGTCAGAGAGGGAGATTTTATTAATAGAAGTGTATTTGCGGTCGTATACGACATGTGGCTTTTTCGGATAAGCACCGCTTTCGTAATAGTAGATACCCAGGCGGGCATCAGCTTCATCGTCATAGGAGACAAAGGCATCATAGACATTATAGCTCCGCATCGTATTTCTTGCATAAATACCGAGATCATTCTGAGGAAGCTTTGTAATGATACCGGTGCGCAGACCCAGAAGGCCCACACCGGAGGCGACATTTAATTCGGCACCGCCAACGTATTTCTGAAACATATCTCCACTGGTGAGACGCTCACCGGTAGGCGGAGACAGTCTCAATAAGACCTCGCCTAAAGTTAAAAGATCATAGGGCTTGTTCATGAATTTTCCTCCTTGTATATCTGTTAAAATATTTGCTTTGTGCTGCATGCTATTATGACGTTGGCAGCAACTTGGATAATAACAATATTTTTTATATAGACGTTGATGTCTGTTTGCTTGCCTTTGTCTAATGGTTTGCTTATTCTTTTTTTGTTCCATTATGTGAAACTTAGTTTTATAATATGGCACATTTGAATTATACGTCAGAAAACTCAAATGTCAATATAAAAATTTTTGATATAAATAAATTATGGTCTGGATTGTGTTGGGATATTATTTCAAGATAGCATTCTTATAGAACTTGAATATTTAAAAATGTCGGATTTTTTCAAGTTAAGGGTCTGATATTTGTATTATTCTTTCAACCAATCTTTTTTATAATGATAAAAGAAAGCGGTAGGCGGAGCCGATTGTGGAGTTCAATTAGTAAAGTGCAAGAGTAACGTGAATATGGAGGAAATAAAAATAGAGAATATGAACTTGATAGAATTACAATCACCAAAGGAAACCTGGACTGATGGCGGTGCTGCATTTTTATGGGAAAAGCAGGAGAAGGTAAAAGAATATACCGTCTATCTAAACCATATCGAAGTAGGAAAGACCTGTTGTACAGATTATACCCTGACAGGTTTGGAAAATAACCAAAGCTATGAAGTATCCGTATACGCGGTTATGGAAGGCGGAGGAACCAGTAAGAGTAATGTGGTATCAATAAGAACAAAACCATTGCCGGAGGTCTTTGATATCACCGTTTACGGAGCAGTGGGGGATGGAAAAGCATTGAATACGGAAGCGATTCAGAGCGCTATCGATCATTGTACCCGGGGCGGCAAAGTATATGTGCCGAAAGGAGTATTCGTAACAGGGGCTCTTTATCTGAAAAGTGATATGACTTTGTATGTTGAAGAGGGGGGTAAGCTGTTAGGCAGTGATAATCTGGAGGATTTTCCCGTCATGAAATATCGTTTTGAAGGATTGGAAACAGATTGCTATGCCAGTCTAATCAATACAAAAGAAGCTGTAAAGCATCAAAATATTACCATAGCCGGAAGCGGTACCATTGATGCAAACGGAAGCATGTTAAGAAAAAAAGAATTGAAGGAAAAGAAAGGAAAGCCAGGAAGAGCAATATGCCTAAGAAATGTGGACGGTGTTTATTTGCAGGATATTACAGTAAGGCAATGCCCGGCCTGGTGTGTACATACCATTTACTGTAATCACGTCAGCCTGAACCATGTAGAAATTCATACGAAGTATGATGAAAGGGGAAACAAGTATGAAGGCATGGAAAATGGGGATGGCTTTGATCCGGATTCCTGCAGCTATGTGAATGTGTTCAATTCTATGATTGCCAGTGAGGATGACTGTATTGCAATTAAATCCGGCAGGGATAGAGAAGGAAGGGAAGTAGGAATTCCCTCCGAAAATATACGGATCACTAATTGTAGATTTAAGAACGGATTTGGAGTTGCGGTCGGGAGCGAAATGGCCGGATGCGTTAGGAATGTATTAGTGCAGGATTGTACTTTCGAAGAGGTATACAGTGCGGCGAGCATTAAAGCACCAAGGGGAAGGGGAGGTATCATAGAAAATATAAGATATGAGGATATTACACAATATTATGGCAGTTACGAACATAAGGATTGTAAATGGTTTCGGGGAGCTATCAATATTGATATGTTTTATAGCCATGACGAGTTTGACATTATAACTCCGAAAACTGTAGATGACGGTACTTCCATTATACGTAATGTTTTGATGAAGAATATTTCGGTAGAAACTGTTGCCGGCAACGCGGTTTATTTAGCTGGATTACCGGAAAGCCTTCTCAGGGATATTACCTTTGAGAACGTGAAGGGTGCCGGAAAGTACGGCATGAAAGCTTATCATGTGAAAAATCTTAACCTGCGGAACATAGAGGTGAATGCCCAAGAGGAGGAAGATTATATTTTTTATAATGTAAGCGGCAAGGTTGAAGTGAAAAAATAAACTGGTACATGGGGGAACAATATGTTTAAAGCGGATTATTCTAACATAGTATAAGCCCTGATTTTGCGTTATAATGATAGATAGGTTATTCACGGTATTTTAGCAGAATGGAGATTTGTATGAAAGAATGGCTTCGGAAACAGCTGGAAGATATGAAATTATCCAGAAAGATGATTCTGGTCTATTTAATATTTGCTGGGATCTCCAGCACTATTTCGATTATAGCTCTCCAGGTCAGCTTTAATATTTATGATGAAAAATTATATGAAAAATCATTGCAGGAATTAGAGTTTTTTACGCAGCAGGTAAATGCCAGCCTTCAGGAAATCGAAGATCTGAGTATGGATATTGCTATGGATAATGGAGTGCAGAGAAAGCTGTCAGAAATATTTTCCATGGATCATTCCTCCTCGGGCTATGCATATGAAATGTACCAGTTCCGTTATATGTTGCTGGACGAGCTGATCTATCACCCTGTTGTACAGAACATTATGTATACGGACGGTGAAAAAATACGATTTCAGATTGGGGTGGACAGAGGCTCCATTGGGGAAGAAATGTATGAGAGCCTGATGGAACGATATCATGAGAAGCGCGGAGGATATGTGATGCAGCCACCTACGGAAGGTTACCCGTATGTTTTGTCTGGAAGGGATATTCTGGAGAGGATATCGAATACCAGCCTGGATTACTTGGGCTCCTTGATTATAACCAGTGATATAGCAGGCGTTATTGAGAGAAAGAATGATGATTTGGAGGCTGTAAATTCTAATCTTTTTGTATATTCTGAGTTTGGGATGATTTATCAGGATAAGGATGTGGAGAATGTCCCGGAGCTGCCATCCCTTGATAAAAAGAAAGGGTATCAGGTGATCCGCCAAGAGGGACAAAAATACTTTATGTGTTATTTGAAATCTTCAGCCAATGACTGGATGTATGTAAATATGTTCCCATATACTGAAGTGTTCGGACAAACCATGGCCGTGCGCTATATGATGCTGGCCGGCTTTGCAACCATGTTCCTCGTGACCATACTGGCCCTGAAGAAGATTGCCGACATTATTACAAGGCCCCTGGTTCGCCTGACTGAATCCATGCAGGTTGTGGCAACAGGCGATTTCAGGAAGGCGAAGGAGCTTATGGAGGGTGAAAAGCGTAATGACGAAACAGGATTGCTGGCACAGGAATTCCAAATCATGCTGGAGCAGATTGATGTGCTGATCCATGAGAACTATGAAAAGCAGCTGCTTTTAAAGGATACGAAGTATAAGATGCTCCAGGCCCAGATTAACCCCCATTTCCTTTATAATACACTGAATGCCATCAATTGGATGGTAAAGGCAAAAAGAAATGATGATGCAGGAAAAATGATTATGGAGTTAGGGCACCTGTTGCATGCTTCCTTTGCGGAGGATCCTTATATCACGATGGCAGGAGAGGTGCAGGTGGCAAAAAGCTATATTACAATCCAACAGTTCCGCTATGGTAACCGTGTAGAATTTTCTGTCACCACAGAGGGAAACCTGGAGGATTACATTGTTCCCCGCATGGTATTGCAGCCCTTGATCGAAAATGCCATCAATTATGGCGTGGAGGGTACGCTAAGCAACAGTAAGGTAGAGGTTATTGTTAAAGAAGAACCAGAAGGAATCCTGATGGAGGTTTCTGATTCGGGATGCGGGATGACAAAAGAAGAGCTGGAAGACGTCAGGAACTTTCAGGTGAAGCCGAAGGGTCATGGGATAGGGCTTAAAAATATTAGGGAACGCCTGAATATCAGCTATGAAAAATATGAATTTATGGTGGACAGCCAGATAGGGAGGGGAACCAAGATCAGGATAAGAATACCCAAAATTAAAGGAGAGGTTCATAATGTATAAACTGCTTATCGTGGATGATGAAGAAATTGAGCGTGAGGGCATGGCAGAGCTAATCGACTGGTCAAAATATGATGTGGAGCTGATAGGAACAGCCTGGAATGGGGTAGAAGGATTAAATAAGATTCAGGAAGGAAAGCCGGATATTGTTTTAACGGATATAAAAATGCCGGTTATGAACGGTATTGAATTAATCAGGAAGACGAAAGAAATTTATCCCAATATAGAATTTATTGTATTATCCGGTTATGGAGAATATGAGTACACCAGCCAGGCTATGGGGGAAGGCGTGCGCCATTACCTCCTAAAACCATGTGATGAAGAGAAAATTGCTCATATATTGGGTAAAGTAAAAAAGGAAATTGATGAGAAAAGAAAGAGGCAGAAAAAAGAGAAAGAATACAAAAGCACCGTATATCGGCTGCTCCCCCGTGCAAAAGAACAGGTTTTCCTTAATATGCTTTTAGGAAGGGAACAATTAAGGCATGATTATCAGATGTTTCTAGAGGAAATAGAGGATAAGGAAGCGGAAACCTTTATTCTGGCCGTACATAGTGAAAAAGCATTTGATTATCTGGAACAGTTTATTGTAGGAAATATATTGGGAGAGCTATTGGGTGAAAACAGCATTCTTTTGACGGCGGCGATCCAACAGGACGTCCTGTTTTTAATCGATGCAAAGGCCAGGGATGTTATTGAAAAGGTAGTAGGGAGAATGGCACAGGAGCTGGAAAAGGCCCAAATCCTTGGAATCCAGGCAGCAGTCAGCAAAAAAGGAAGGCTAGATGATGTAAGCTTTCTTTATGAACAGGTTCAGGAGCTTTTCAGGATGGGAAATGCAGAAGGCAGAAAAGGATTTCTGTACTATGGTTTATTTAGGGAGAAACAAAATACGGCCTCGGCTTTTGTTGATTACCGGAGATTAAAGGAATCGGATAATTATATTGAAATCCTATTCGAGGTTTTCCTGGCATTTACCAGGATGTCCCTGAAGAATTATACGGGCCGGCAAATGAAAGAGATCTGTGATTGGACTTTGAAGGTGCTTTATGGGGAAGAACCCTTTCTTCAGTATAAAAATGACCAGATAGATACCTGGCTATTGCTAAGGGATACAGTAAATATCATTGCCAAAAAACAAAATGCGGATTTTGGGGAAGGAAAAGAAGCCCAGAGATTTAAAACCATTATATTGGAGGTATTCCGGCATATCCGCAACCAGGAGCTGAGTATTCAATTCCTGTCAAAAGAAGTGCTGTTTATGAATGAGGATTACTTTGGAAGAATATTTTCGAAAAATCTGGAGGCAAAGTTTTCAACCTTTCTTTTAGAGCAGAGAATCAAGCTGGCGATGGGAATCCTGCAGTATGACCCGGAAATAAAAATATCACAGTTGGCTGAACTGGTTGGCTATGCCTCAGATGGGCAATATTTTTCGAAGGCCTTCCGCAAAGTGGCGGGAATGTCACCCATCGAGTACAGGGACTTATTAAAAAGATGAAAAACCTGCTTTTCTTGAAAAAGAAAAGTCGGTTTTTTTCAATTAGTTGACCGCTTAATTCCATTCTAATTGTGGTAAATAACCGTTAAAATAACATCATAGCTGATACATCAGCAATAAAAAATAAGGAGAGAACAGTATGAAAAAAAGAATGAAACGGATAACAGCATTATTGCTCGCTTGTGCTATGGTACTTTCATTGGCGGCATGCAGCCGGGACAAGGGAAGTGACAAAACAGAAACAACAGATGCTACAAATCCAACAACGGCGCCAACAGAAGTAGCGGGTGAGGACAAGGGCAGTGAGGAGCCTGTTACGATCAAGATAACCTGGTGGGGCGGACAGACCAGACATGATTATACGCAGCAGTTACTTGACCTGTATACACAGTTACATCCAAATGTAACCTTTGAGGCACTTCCTTCCGGCTGGGACGGATATTTTGATAAGCTTTCCACCCAGACAGCTTCTGGCTCTATGCCGGATATCGTGCAGATGGACTACCTGTATATTTCCACCTATTCCAAGAACAATTCACTCGCCGATTTACAGCAGTTTATTGATGATGGAACCCTCGATGTTTCAAAAATTGACGAAGCATTATTAAAGACCGGTAACGTGGGTGGCAAGCAGACAGGACTTGTGCTTTCCACCTCATTGATGGCAGTCGGATATAATCCGGAGGTTTTGGCAGAAGCAGGTGTTGCAGAGCCGACCAGCTCCTGGACCTGGGATGATTTTATTACCATTAACAAGACAGTGAAGGAGAAGACCGGAAAGTTCGGGGCAGCCTTAAGCCCGGTTATTGATACAAATAACTTTAATTATTGGGTTAGGCAGCATGGTGCAGGCTTGTTTAGCGCTGATAATAAAACTTTAGGTTTCACGGATGATAAAATTACGGCAGATTATTTCCAGATGTGGAAGGATTTAATGGAGCAGGGTGTTGTTCCTAATCCGGACGAATGGGCACAGATCGAAACCCTTGGACAGGAAGCAGGTCCTGTTGTGACAGGTGCCGGTGCCATGACCTTTGAATGGAATAATTATGCTGCAAAATTAAGTGGAGTAAACGATAAATTAAAGATAGTTTCCATGCCTTTAGCAACGGATTCTGATAGTAAAGGCCTGTGGATGAAGCCTGGTATGTTCTTCTCAGTGGCAGAAACTTCAAAGGTAAAGAAGGAAGCAGCAGAGTTTATCAACTGGTTTGTCAATTCGAAAGAAGCGAATGACATTATTATGGCTGAAAGAGGCACGCCCTCATCTTCAGAAATCCGTGATTACATGATTTCTTCCGGTAAATTGAATGAACAGCAGAAAGCGATGTTCGAATTTGTGAGCAGTGCAGCAGAGCTTTGCGGAGAAACCCCGGCTCCGGACCCGATTGGTATGTCTGAGATTAATGAAGCATTTAAGAATGCAGCAAACAGTGTATTCTATGATCAGATAACGGCAGATGAGGCAGCGGCTAAATTCCGGTCAGAAGCAGAAAGCATCCTTTCAAGAAACAACTAGTTAAGTGGTGGGAGGGTACATGAAAGTGCCCTCCCTTTTTCTAACAACAGCTTATCATTATAACGTGAACTACCTCTAAACCGCATTATAGATTAGAAATGAGGGTAAAAAGTGAAAAGTAAAACAACTTTAAAAAGAAAATCAGAATATAAGCGCAGTGATAATATGATAGCCTATTTGATGCTATCGCCATGGCTTTTTGGATTTATCCTTATGTGGTTAATCCCAATGGTGATATCAATCTATTATTCGTTTACAGATTTTAATTTACTAAATGAGCCCAAGATGATCGGGCTGCAGAACTATGTTCGGATCTTTGTGGAAGATAAAACGTTTCGTAAGGCGTTAATGGTGACCTTTGGGTATGTTTTGATATTGGTGCCGCTCCGTTTAGCATTTGCCCTGTTTGTAGCAATGCTGTTGAATAAGAAACATATGGGTCTTGGGTTATATCGGACACTTTATTATATTCCATCCATTATCGGCGGAAGCATAGCGGTTTCTGTCGTTTGGAAGCAGATATTTGGAAATGGCGGCGTGATTATGTCGATCCTCGGTGTATTTGGGATCGCGCAGAAAACATCCTTGTTGGGTAATCCGGATACTGCATTATCAGTAATTATTTTAATGGGCGTTTGGCAGTTTGGATCTTCTATGCTGATTTTCCTTGCAGCTTTAAAGCAGATACCGATATCCTTGTATGAGTCTGCTAAGGTGGATGGGGCAAAGTCCTGGAGAATATTTGCCAGAATCACCCTGCCTATGCTGACGCCAACGATTTTCTTTAATTTGATTCTTCAGATTATTAATGGCTTCCGTGTATTTACGGAGAGCTATGTTATTACAGACGGCGGACCTCTTGACAGCACGCTTTCCTATGTCCTATATCTGTACCGCCGTGCCTTTACCTATTTTGATATGGGATATAGCTGTGCCCTTGCATGGGTTTTGGTTGGGATTATAGCTGTCTTTACTGTAGTGATTTTTAGAACTCAGAGGAACTGGGTTTATTATGAAACGGAGGCGGATTAAATATGGGAAAAACGAAGAAATTAAAGTCAATCCGCTTCCATGTAGGAGCATGTCTTTTGGGATTTCTAATGATTTACCCGCTGTTATGGCTTTTGGCGAGCTCTTTTAAAAGTAATAAGACAATGTTTATTGATGCATATTCCCTGATACCACAGTCCTGGGATGCATTGACAAATTACAGGAGCGGATTTGAAGGAATAGGCGGCATACCCTTTACCACCTTCTTAATGAATTCAGTTATTGTTACCGTGGTTGGCTCTTTTGGCTGCGTGATAACGTCATTGTTTGCAGCTTATGCCTTTTCCAGAA
>JARKQP010000653.1 GCA_029974875.1 Mobilitalea sp. | reverse complement strand
ATTTCGCGGCAGACCTTACGATTATGGAGGAGGCCACGGAATTCCTGCACCGCCTGCAGCACGGAGGCAAATTGCCGATCCTGACAAGCTGCTGCCCGGGCTGGGTGAAATTCTTTGAGCACCAGTTTAATGATATGCTTGATATTCCCTCCAGCAGCAAGTCACCCCATGAAATGTTCGGCGTGATAGCAAAGACCTACTATGCTGAAAAGATGGGGATTGACCCGGAGGATATCTATGTCGTATCCGTTATGCCCTGCCTCGCGAAGAAGTACGAGGCCGCAAGACCGGAGCTGTCCCAGGAGGGCATGCAGGATGTGGATACGGTTATCACCACCAGGGAGCTGGCCGGGATGCTGAAGGAAGCAAATATTAACCTGATGAAGCTGCAGGATGAGGATTTTGACAATCCACTGGGAGAATCTACCGGTGCCGGCGTTATCTTCGGTGCCACCGGCGGAGTTATCGAGGCGGCACTCAGGACTGCTTATGAATGGCTCACAAAAGAGACCCTGGAAAAGGTGGAATTCCATGATTTGAGAGGCTTTGCCGGAATCAAGGAGGCGAGTATTGAGATTAACGGTATGGATGTAAGGATTGCAGTTGCCCACGGTCTTGGTAATGCAAGGACTCTTCTTGAAAGTATCCGTGAAGGGAAGGCCGATTACCATGCAATTGAAATCATGGCCTGCCCCGGTGGATGTATCGGCGGCGGTGGCCAGCCCTACCATCACGGGAATATGGATATCCTTAAGAAGCGCATGGAAGGTATTTACAAAGAGGATGAAAATAAGGCGATCAGAAAATCACACGAAAATCCTTATATCCAGAAGCTTTATAAAGAATTCCTGGGTGAACCCTATGGTGAAAAGGCCCATCAGCTGCTCCATACCCATTATGTGAAGAGGAGGAAGATGTAATACCGGCATTGTATATTTTGGATAGGAAAGGCCACTAAACTATAGGAATTAAACAAAAATAATCCCTGCAATGAAGTAAAGGATGCAGGGCTGTAAAAAATATGCTAGACTATAGATACCTTAAAACAGGCGATGATAAATCGTGTTTTAGGGTATCTATTTTCGGTTCTGGGAATTGAAAAGACAGGCTATCGTTTTGAAAGCTGGTTACATGTTTGTAGAGGCATTTAAATATAATTTGTAAAAGCTATTTGATGTTTTTGAAACTCATTCGATGTTTTTGAAACTCATTTGATGTTTGGAACTCATTTAATATTTTTGAAACACATTTAATGTTTTGAAGCACATTTAATGTTTGGAACTCATTTTAATATTTTTGAAATTCATTTAATGTTTTGAAACACATTTAATGTTTGGAACTCATTTAATATTTTTAAAACTCATTTAATGTTATAAAACCCATTTAATGTTTTTGAAACTCATTTAATATTTTTTGAAATACATATAGGAGGAAAAGTTTTTGGTAATACACAAGTCAGCAGAGGAGATATTAAAAACCTACTTCGGTTATGACAGCTTTCGTGTGGGACAGGAGAAGCTGGTGCAAAGCATCCTGTCCGGGAAGGATACGCTGGGGGTGATGCCGACAGGAGCTGGAAAATCCATTTGTTACCAGGTTCCTGGGGTTGTGATGGAAGGGATAACCTTGGTCATCTCGCCTCTGATTTCTTTAATGAAGGATCAGGTCACGGCCTTAAACCAGGCAGGAATCCATGCGGCATATATTAACAGCTCACTATCGGCCAGGCAGGTCAGCCTCGCCCTGGATTATGCCAGGCAGGGGCGCTACAAGATCATTTATATAGCGCCGGAGCGGCTGGAGACGGAGGAATTTCTGGATTTTGCTTTACATACGGATATCAGTATGGTTACGGTGGATGAAGCCCATTGTATTTCGCAATGGGGACAGGATTTCAGGCCGAGCTACCTTAAGATTGTCCGGTTTATTGAAGTGCTGGAAAAACGGCCCGTTATCAGCGCTTTTACGGCGACGGCTACCAAGGAGGTCATTGAGGATATCAGCTGCGTCCTCCGTCTGGAGGATCCGACCATCGAGGTCACAGGATATGATAGGGCAAACCTGTATTTTGAGGTAAGGACATCAAAGTACAAGGACGTGGAAATTGTGGATTATATCAAGAACCATGGGACGGATTGTGGAATTATATACTGTTCTACCCGCAGCAATGTGGATGAATTACAGGAGCTTTTGCAAAACGAGGGAATTTCGGCGGCAAAATACCATGCCGGGATGAGTGATGCAGAGCGTAGTGAAAACCAGGAGGCCTTTATCTACGACCGGAAGCTGGTCATGGTTGCAACCAATGCCTTTGGAATGGGCATCGATAAATCCAATGTCAGATACGTGATCCATTACAATATGCCTAAGAATATGGAAAGCTATTATCAGGAGGCCGGCCGTGCAGGGCGTGACGGTGAGCCGGCTGAGTGCATCCTGTTCTATGGGGCAAGGGATGTGAAGATCAACCAGTTCCTGATTGAAAATGGCAATGAAAGCGCAGAATTAAGTGACGCACAGCGGGAGCTGGTCAAGGAAAGGGATGAAGAGCGGTTAAAGCTAATGACCTATTACTGTTTCACTAAGGATTGCCTGAGGGAATACATCCTGCGGTACTTCGGGGAATATGGGGAAGGATGCTGCAACAACTGCTCCAATTGCCTGACGGAGTTCGAGGAACAGGATGTAACCGGGATCAGCCTGGACATCCTTGGATGTATCAGGGAATGCAGGCAGCGCTTTGGGATAAATGTGATTATTGCCACCTTACTGGGCAGAAGAATAGCCAAGCTTACCGCGAACCATATGGTGGACAGCGTCTTCTATGGAAAAAGGTCATCCGAGGGCGAGGCTTACTTAAAGCATATCATGAATAAGCTGGTCCTTGACGGTTATCTGTATCTGACGAATGATAAGTATTCCGTTGTAAAGATCGACCGCTCCGCAAAGGCATTGCTGGACGGAGAGGTTAAAATCATAATGAAGCTATCCAAGGAAAGTCCTCCAAAAGCGGAGGAAAAGCCGGATAAGGCAAGGAGAAAGTCGGAGGTGCTCACCTCCAAGGGCTTGGATTTGTTCGACCGGTTACGTCAGGTAAGGACCAGCCTGGCCAGGGAGGAAGGGGTACCGCCTTATATTATATTTTCGGATAAAACACTGACGGATATGTGTGTGAAACAGCCGTGCTCTGAGCAGGAGCTGTTACATGTGGCCGGAGTGGGGGAACATAAGCTGAAAAAGTACGGCCAAATCTTCCTGGAGGCAATCATGGAATTTACAAAGGGTACCAAGGAGGCGCTAAGCTATGAACCACCGGCTGCGGAGCCTGAACCAAAGGGCAGGAAAAGCCGGAAGGCAGGAAAGTCTGAATTCTATCTGACAAATGAAATGATACAGGGCTTTGACCTTAATGAAACCTTGAATATCAGCCGGTTCGTAGAGCTCCTAAATAGCCTTAGGGATGAGCAGTCCATGAAACGCCTGACCCCGACCTATCTGACCTCAAGGCTGAAGGAAGAAGGCTACCTGGAGGAGAAATACCACCCCTTCCTGCAGAGGAATGTTACGGTAGTTACGGACAAGGGTTATGAATTAGGGATTGATACGGAAAAGAAAATCAGTGAAAAAGGGAATGAATATGAGGTGGTAGTTTACAAAGCAGAGGCACAGAACTTCTTGCTGTCTCTTTTACAAAAGAAGGGAGGAACTGATTGAATATGCCAGGATAGTTCCGAATATAATCAATTAACATTCTATCAAATTCCACCAGAGAAGAGTTGACTTGTTATGGTAACCGTATTAAAATAATTGAAAAGGATGGGTGAGTTCTATGGGTAATGAAGAAAAAATTCTTGAGATGCTGGTAAGCATGCAGAATCAGATGAGTGGGTTAAGTGGTCGGATAGATACGTTATCTGACGGGCTGAACGGCAGGATGGACAAGTTGGATGGCAGGATGGACAAACTGGACGATAGGATGTACAAACTAGACGACAGGATGGACAAACTAGATGATAGGATGGACAAATTATCTGACGAGCTGAACGGTAGAATGGACAAACTGGACGGTAGAATAGACAAACTGGACGGTAGAATGGACGACTTATCGAATCAGGTGGTGAAAATTGAATTACACCTGGAAAATGTTACGGACAGAAATATTGGTTTACTGATGGAACAGTATAAGCCTAATGTTGATAAATTGAATTTTGTTGCAGACCAAATTGAAGAAATACAATTTGACATCAGTGGATTAAAAAGAGTTGTGGCATCCCACAGTAAGGAAATTAATACATTAATGAACCGGTAAATAATAAAAGCTTACAATCAATGACAGGTTGTAAGCTTTTACTTTAAAATCTTGTGATGACAGGTCTATGAAAAGAATTGCTGGTAATAATTTTAATAACATTATGGGGCTTTCCGGCAGGAGGCTTCATCGGTAGAACCTTATGCTTAGGAGGTGGCAGGAATGAACAGGATATGCTTTTTTGATACAAAACCCTATGATAGAACATATTTTGATTTACTCAAAGAGAATTATGATATTGAAATCGAATACTTTGAACCGAAGCTGGGGCCTAAAACCGCTTTTATGGCAAAGGGCTTTGAGGTAGTTGTTGCATTTGTAAATGATACAATAGATGCCGAAACGGTTACGGTATTGCATGAAAACGGTACGAATTTGATCGCAATGCGCTGTGCCGGTTATAACAATGTAGATTTTAAACAGGCATACGGGAAGATCCATGTGGTGCGTGTACCCGCCTATTCTCCTTACGCAGTAGCGGAGCATGCGATGGCATTGCTGCAGACCCTGAACCGGAAAATCCATAGGGCGTATTCCAGGACAAGGGACTTTAATTTTAGTTTAAGCGGCCTGACGGGCTTTGACTTGCATGGAAAGACCATGGGTGTGGTCGGGACGGGTAAGATAGGGCGCATCTTTGTTGATATCTGCAGGGGCTTTGGCATGGACGTGCTTGCCTATGACCCCTTCCCATCGGAGGATACAGACCTCCGCTATGTGTCATTGGAGGAGCTGTACCGCGGATCAGATATTATTTCCCTCCACTGTCCCTTGACGAAGGATACCTTTCACATGATCGACAGTAAAGCCATCGGGATGATGAAGGATGGGGTGTATCTGATTAATACCTCCAGGGGAGCCCTTGTTAATAGCGAGGACCTGCTGGAAGCGCTAAAAGCGGAGAAAATCGGCGGAGCCGGATTGGATGTGTACGAGGAGGAAACGGAGCTGTTCTATGAGGATATGTCCTATGCCGTCATTCAGGATGACATATTGGCCAGGATCATATCCATGCCAAACGTCATTGTAACATCACACCAGGCGTTTTTGACGAAGGAAGCTTTGTACAACATAGCTGAAACAACATTATCAAATTGCAGCGAATATTTTGGGGATAAGACCCTCAGCAACGAAGTGTGCTATCAATGCAGCAAGGGGGAAGCCTGCCCCAAGGGAGAGAACCGTAATTGCTTCTGAGAGGTTCAGAGGAAGCCCGGAGGAGGTTCAGAGGAGGACCAGAAGAGGACCAGAAGAGGACCAGAGGAAGCCCGGAGGAGGTTCAGGGGAAGCCCGGAGGAGGTTCAGGGGAGGAGCAGAGGAGGTTCCGGTCGGATCCTCCCACAGATATCGGCAGAACCTTTTTTTGTCTTATATTTATATCTCAATGAATCATAAGCTCAATCAGCCGGATTTCAAGCGGCTCAAGGAGGATGCTTAGGCTTAAGGTGTTATTGCTTACAGCCTGCATGCTCCTTTTTATGATCGGCTGTGATAAAGACTTAAGTGTATCAATCTCCTCCTGGCATTTAGGCTCAAGTGCACCCATCCCGACCCATTGGTCAAAGGCACTTCCATGCCTCCGGTTTACGACAGTTTCAAGCATGTCATAGCTTCCGTCAGGAAGGTCAGTTAAGGTAATCTGGGCTTTGACCTGGTTCCAGGAAGCAAAATCCTTATACCGTTCGGTAAAGGTGGAATTTAAGACGATTCCATCCGCATATAAATCAGAAAAATGAATGTAGTTATAGAAAAGCAGCACATAACGGCCGTTTCCTTTGGTGATAAAATAGCCGTCTCCCTGCTCCACTAAGGAATTTTCTAATTTATTGAGAAAATAGTAGGCGTAATAAGCAGGCTTCTTAATCCCGTTCTTTGTAAAAAAGCCCATTCCCCCATGGAATAATTCCGGTGCAAATTCCAGCTCTTCAATCCAGTCTGTCAGCGACCAGTGGCAGAAGCTGTCCACGGCGTCATAATTTTCAAGGATATTTTTGATGATATAGCAGGAGGAATAGCAGGTGTCATTCAACAATTCCCTGTGGGAAGGGGTCAGATTCCATTCTGTAATGTAGAGGGGCTTCTGCTGGTCTGGGATCAGCTGCCGGAGCACATGCAGTGCTTCCTTCATGGCATCCGGGTTGCGCTGGAGCTTAAGCTGCCTCTGCTGCCGGTTGCGCTCGGGATTTATGGATAGCTCCTTTGGCTCAGGGGAGTCGTGCCGGGTAGGATAGAAATGGAACAAATAAGCATCCGGCTCACAGGAATGGGTTTTGGCATACTCCATATATTCCAGATAATCCTTCTCCATATTTGGCTCATGATAAACGGACAGGCTTGCAAAGGTAAAGCCTGGATTGCATTCCTTTATGGCCAGGTAGGATAATTCATAAAGGCGGAAGATAGTCCCTTTGTCCGTAAGGCGGAAGGGCAGATAATTTAAGGCCTCATTCCAAAAGGTAAAGATCCATTCCATCACTTCCTTGTTCCCATAGCGGCTAATGACATGTCTGGTAAAAGCGGATACCAGGTCATACCACTTCTTCTCGTCCTTGGGCGGGCTGATGTAAAATTTAAATTGAAATATGGTTTTTGAGGTATCAAGTGCCAATGCCTTTGGCATAAAGGATAACTGGATCATCGGCTTCAAGCCCACGCTTAATATAAAATCCAGCACCTTGTCAACGTAGGTGAAGCTATAGACCGGATTTCCAAGGCCGTCCTCCCGGTAAACCCCCAGGGCATCATCAAAGATGCCATGGAATTTAATGTAGCGGAACCCGATTTCCCTTTGCTGGATCCGCAGCATTTCTTGGATCTCAGAGTAAAGCAGCTCCCTGGCACGGCCCACGGAGCAGAAGCTGCGCCAGGTGTGCTCCAGCACCCGTTGTTCCTTCAGGACAGAAATATTGGGAAGGACATGGAGGAGGGCAGGAGAGGAAGGCGGGGAAGGCACAGAGGTGTCCGTTTGCAGCAGTTCATTGATTTTATCGGAAAAATCATACCGGTCCAGCATAAGATAGCTGGCATTCTGCTTTAAAGCAAGGGATGACAAGGAATTTGCTTCCCTAAAGTAATCCTTGCGGTACTTACTGGGCAGGCAGCCGTAAAATTTACGGAAGGCTGTGGCATAAGCCCTGGCACTGGCAAAACCATTTTTGGCAGCGGTCTCTTCAATGGATAAATCGGTGTATAACAGATCTGCAATAGAATGGCTGACCCGGACCTTTGCCAGATAATCCGAAAAGGTTACGCCCATATGCTTTTCAAAGAAATGGGAGAGGTAGGCAGGTGTCAGATACTCATGGGACGCCATGGAAGTCAGTGTGATTTCCCCGGGATAGTTCTCTTCTATATAGGAAGTAATGGCTTTTAAACGCTCTAAATGCTTCTTGGAGCGCCATGGGTTATCCGGGGTATTAACGCGGAAATTCGTTAACAGCTCATGCATGAGCTGGTTGGAATAGGCATAGTTCAGCAATTCATTGTGGAGGGAGGTATTGGCATTGCTATGGATCAGCTTGGCAATGTGGCCTTTCAGGGGCTGGAAATCCTCCTTTGGCCTTGTAGAGGAATTGCAGTCGAAGACCAGGGTCTCCACGTCCAGCCAGTCCAGGTGGAACATGGATAAGCGCAGCTGCAATACGATCAGGGTACAGTCCGGGCTGTCGGTTTCATGAATCTGGTTCGGGTTCACCAATGCGATGTCATCCTCCACCAGCTGGTATATGGAATTTTCTATCTTAAGGGTCATTGTGCCGGAAAGGATATACAGGATTTCAAGGCTGTTATGCCAATGCATCGGGGCATGTCCGATCCGCATAAAGGACAATTTGATGGGAAGGGTATTGGTATAATCAATAATTTCATGGGATACTATCATAAGAACCTCCGGATGAATGAAAATGGATAGGGAGCATCATTAAAATTAAGAGTTAGAATAAAAATTTTACTATTAATATCTTCCCCTGGTCTGATGATAGCATATATTTGTGTTATTCACAATAAATCACTGCACTTATTTTAGGTTTTCTCTGAAAGACATGTTTTTTCGGGTAAAAAAAGAATATATTTTAACAGCAAAAAAGAGGATTTACTTACTGGTTTTTCAGTGCATCGTCATTTAGAATAATATAAAAAGGCAATATAAAACAAAAAAATAACACAGGCGTCCGGGAACCGGCATCTAGGATATGAAAAAAACCGCAGCTTCTGGTTTCACAATTGCCAAAACAAAATAATAGTATAGGAAAAGGAGAACCGGGATGGCAAATTATGATTTGTTGAAAAACAAACCCTTCCATTTGAAGGAAGAACAGATTGAATGGGTAAAAGCAACCTTAGAAGGAATGTCCGAAGAGGAGAAGATCGGCCAGTTATTTTGCCTTATCGCCTATTCGGATGATGAGGGATATTTAAAGGATGTGGTACACCGTTATAGGCCGGGCGGGCTTATGGGGCGCAGCATGAAGCTGGAGGCGGTATGTAACACCACAACCCTGCTGCAGAAGGAAGCGAAGATACCGATGCTGATTGCGGCTAACTTTGAAGCCGGCGGGGACGGTCTAATAACAGAGGGTACCAACATCGGACCAAACAGCCAGGTGGCGGCAACGGGAGATCCTGATTTTGCAGGGAAGCAGGGATATGTATGTGCGAAGGAAGGGCTGGCGGTAGGCGCAAACTATGCCTTTGCCCCGGTAATCGATATCGATTATAATTTCCGTAACCCGATCACTAATGTAAGGACCTTCGGTTCGGATCCCAAAATGGTGCGTGATTGCGGCGTAGCTTATACGAAGGCAGTGCAGGAGCAGGGGATGGCCGTGTCCATCAAGCATTTTCCCGGAGACGGTGTGGATGAGAGGGACCAGCATCTGGTGACCAGCATAAACTCCCTGTCCTGTGAGGAATGGGATGCCACCTACGGGGAAGCCTACCAGGCATGTATTGATGCCGGTGCCCTTACGGTCATGGTAGGGCATATTATGCAGCCGGCCTATTCCAGGAAATTGTGCCCGGGCATCAAGGATGAGGACATCATGCCTGCGACCCTGGCACCGGAATTACTTAAGGGACTCCTTAGGGAAAAGTTAGGCTTTAACGGTATGATTATTACGGATGCTACCTCCATGGCGGGCATGCGTATCCCGATAGAGCGTAAAAAAGCGGTTCCCTATACCATCGCAGCCGGCTGTGACATGTTCCTGTTTACGGTCAATGCAGAGGAAGATTACCAGTATATGCTGGATGGAATAAAGGATGGCATTATAACAAAGGAACGCCTGGATGAAGCCATAATGAGGATACTGGGAACTAAAGCTGCCTTAAGGCTGCCGGAGAAAAAGGCAGATGGCAGCCTTTATCCCAACATTGAAGAGGCAAAAAGGATTGTTGGCTGCGGGGAGCACAAGCAATATGAACTGGATTGTGCCGATCAGGCGGTCACCCTGGTAAAGAATAAGCAGAACTTAATCCCGTTAGATCCAAAGGATCATAAGAGAGTATTGCTCTACCCCATATCCGCAGGTGAAAGTGCCTTTGGAGGTGGCGGTGAGGATATTGGCAAGCTGATGAAGGAGGCTTTGGAAAAGGAAGGCTTTGAGGTGGATGTGTTCCAGCCGGCAGCCGGTTTTGAGGGGATGTCTTCATCCCAGAAGGAAATGGCGCAAAAGTACGACCTTATGATCTACGCCGCCAACCTGGCAACTAAGAGCAACCAAACCACAGTGAGGATTGAATGGGCACTGCCCTTTGGTGCAAACTGCCCGAATTACCAGGCGGTGGTACCTACCATCTTCATCTCCTTTGCAAATCCTTACCACCTGATCGATGTCCCGAGGATACGCACCTTTATCAATGCATATAAATGCAAGGATATTACCATAAGCGCAGTAGTTGATAAATTACTGGGACGGTCCAAGTTCAAGGGTAAAAGCCCTGTGGATCCATTCTGTGGCATGTGGGATACAAGGCTGTAGGTGATTTTTGCAGCTTTGACACAGCAAGAATTATCGTGTATAATAATTATTTAAAAAACGGAGATTTACAAATGAATGTAAAAGGTTTGATTTTTGATTTAGACGGAGTAATTGTATTCACGGATAAATTCCATTATCAGGCATGGAAGAAGATGGCTGACCAGATGGGGATTTATTTTGACGAAGAGATTAATAACCGGCTCCGGGGCGTAAGCCGTATGGAGAGCCTGGAGATTATCCTGGAACGCTATGAAGGCGCGCCCCTTTCCCCGGAGGACAAGCAAAAGCAGGCGGAGGAAAAGAACGGCACCTACCGCGAATTATTAAAGACAATGACTCCGGCAGACGTGACCCAGGAGGTTCGTGATACCCTGGAGGCATTGCGTGATAGAGGGTACAAGCTGGCAATTGGTTCTTCCAGCAAAAATGCAAAATTCATCTTGGAAAAGGTAGGATTGCTGGAGGCCTTTGATGCAATCTCTGACGGGAATAATATAAAGAACTCCAAGCCGGATCCGGAGGTATTTATAAAAGCCTGTGAATTCATTGGTGAAAAGCCGGAAGAGTGTATCGTAGTGGAGGATGCCTATGCAGGGATCGATGCGGCAAAAGCCGGCGGCATGCTGGCGGCAGCCATTGGAGATGCGGCCTCCTATGATAAAGCAGACTTTGTATTAGCAACTTTTTCGGATCTGCTTAACATTGTCGGATAATGATATTTCTAGATAATGATATTTCTGGATAATGATATTTCTGGATAATGATATTGCCGGATAATTATATCGCCGGATAATTACATTGCCGGATAATTATTATTGTCAGATAACCGGATTTATTGCAAAGTAACAAATAGTGGGCTGTAAAAGCACGACTGTGTTTTTACAGCCCATTCCTGTGTAGAAGCTGATTTTAGTAATTTACTACAATAGAGCAGACAAAAATATGGCATAGCCATATATAATACCAGTAATAAAATAAGCTATTGATAAAATAATCCTATGACGATATAATATAGAAAATATAGAATAATTATTAATATTACAAGAAAGAGGACAAAATATGAGCGGTATTAAGGTTGTAAAATTCGGCGGCAGCTCACTTGCCGACGCGAAGCAGTTTAGAAAGGTTGCGGATATTATCCATGCGGACAAGTCCAGGCGTTTTGTAATAGCATCAGCTCCTGGAAAACGTTTTGATAAGGATATAAAGGTTACAGATATGCTTTATGGCTGCTATGAGAAGGCTTCCAGAGGAGGAAAGTTTGACCAGGAGCTGGCTGCGATAGAAGAGCGTTATAATGGCATCATCAAGGACTTAGGCCTTAACATGTCCCTGGAGGAAGAGTTCAAGTATATTAAAGCATCCTTCGCCCATAGTGCCGGCCGTGATTACGCCGCAAGCAGGGGTGAATATTTAAACAGCATGATTCTTGCAAAATACCTGGGCTTCCCCTTCCTTGATACTGTTGGCCTGCTTTATTTCAACGAAAGCGGTGAGTTTGATCTGGACAGGACATTGACACAGCTGTCCCCCAAGCTGGCGGAGCTTGAGTATGCGGTAATTCCGGGCTTCTATGGCTCCATGCCCAACGATACCATCAAGACCTTCTCCCGCGGTGGCTCCGATGTTACCGGCTCCATCGTTTCCAGGGCGGCAAATGCGGAGATTTATGAGAACTGGACCGACGTAAGCGGCTTCCTGATCTGTGATCCCAGGATCGTAAAGGATCCCAAGCCGATTACCACCATTACCTACAGGGAATTAAGGGAGCTTTCTTACATGGGAGCTACGGTGCTTCATGAGGATGCCATCTTCCCGGTACGTGCCAGTGGTATTCCCATTAACATCAAAAATACGAACCATCCCGAGGATCCCGGCACCATGATTGTGTCCCAGACCGTGGATTCCAGCCCCTACGTCATTACAGGAATTGCGGGAAAGAAGGGCTTTTCCGTAATTAACATTGAAAAGGCTATGATGAACAGTGAGGTTGGCTTTGGAAGGAATATCCTCCGTGCCCTGGAGAAGAATAACCTTTGCTTTGAACATATCCCATCCGGCATTGATACCCTGAGTGTTATCGTAAGCACGGAGGGCTTTAAAGGAAAAGAGAAGGCCGTCCTTGATGAAATCACCCACAGAACCCATCCGGACAGCATCGAGATTGAGGATAATCTTGCATTAATCGCGGTGGTTGGCCGTGGTATGCGAAAGGCAAGGGGTACTGCAGCCAGGATCTTTACCTCCCTTGCCCAGGCTAAGGTGAATGTCAAGATGATTGACCAGGGTTCTTCTGAGTTAAATATTATCATCGGTGTTGCAGAGGAAGACTTTGAGGAAGCGACCAAAGCAATCTATAGCAGTTTTGTCCAGTAATCAGCTGCGTTACCGGTAACCTGATTATTGTGCCGCAGGAAGTTTGCTTTGTGCTTTATGGGTTTCCCAGTAATTAAGAATTAATTTATCCATGCCAAATATCCAGGCCGTCCCATTACAATTAATATGATGGGGTGGCCTTTTTTTGCGGGCTTATATAAAAACGGGTCGAGTAGTAATTTTATGCTATTGAAGAGAATAAGTCATTTTAGTGATAAAAAAGATGTAATTATGATATACACGTTATTAAAAGAATTGTAGACTATAGATAAGGAACTTGGCTATAAAAAATTTGAATTGAATTAGAATTGAAGTCTTTTGGAATGGGATTATTTGAGATGAGATTATTGGAATAAGATTATTTTAAGATAACGTTTTTACTGGAGCAGCTCTCACTTCCCGTGTTTTCCTACCGCTGTTTTTAAGATGAAGGCCGTGGCGAAAATGAGAATAATCAACAAAATCGCCGCGCCTCCTTTTGTCATGATAATCGGAGCCACGCCCAGCGACAGGTTGCAGATTGTGTGAAAAACCATGCAAAGGAGCAGATTGCCGTTTGTCCTGGTATAGAGGATGGTTATTAGTAAAGAGATGCAAATCGTGTACAGAAAATAGCCTGATATGACAATTAAGAGCCCCATTTTCGCAAGCTCGTACTGAATCGTACCGGATATCAGAAAAAGAGGCAAATGCCATGCCGACCAGACAAGCCCCAGTGTCAGCCCTGTCCTTCCGATACCCCACTGAGGCAACAGGCGCTTCAGTAAAAAACCACGCCAGCCCAATTCCTCCCCAAGGGGTCCCATGCAGGTGAATATGTAAAAAAAGGCCAGGGGCAGAAACCATATGGGAAACTGCGCAGAGGGAAGGCTGCCGCCTGTAGCTGCCAAAACTCCACTGGCGCATAGCAAAACCACAGGAAAAGTTAATACAGTATAAAACCACCATATTCTTGGGGCATGAAAGCGCAGTGAAGAGCGAAGAAGTGCCTTGTATTCCAGCTTTCCTCCAAACACAGCTGTAAAAATCAATCCCATTACAGAGGGAACAGCCGTTCCCAGCATGGTAAGAGGCACAAAATCCGGGGCAAATTTAAAATACGCCCCAAACCAAAGCAGCCAGGTCACGCCAAAGGTAGCCCCAAGAAATGCGGCCGTTTCCTTCCATATTTGCTTTTTGATAGTGGGTTTTCCTAATGTTTGCATAGCCATACCTTCCCATACTCTCTTAATTATCCCTATTCTTTCCTTTATAAGCACAGCATAGCACAGGAATATTGATGTTGCAATATAGCACGGGAATGTGCGCCAAAGGATGGAGTAAGCAAAAGCCGGACCCAGTACCGGCTGATTTTAAGAGTAATTAGGATATCTATTTAACTTGGAAAAATATTGTGGTATACTTGTTTCCAATTAATTCTGTTATTATTCTTCAAACTTAGAGGGAAAGGATCACTTAAATTGAAATGAGTATGTATAAAATTTTTGTAGTAGAGGATGATACCGTCATTGTGGGAGAGATAAAAAAGCATTTGGAAAAATGGGGCTATGAGGTGGAGACGGCGTCGGACTTTGGCAACATCCTGCCCCAATTTGCCGCATTTGAACCCCATCTTGTTCTGATGGACATTATGCTCCCTTTTTATAACGGACATTATTGGTGCTCCCAGATCCGGCAAATATCCCAGGTGCCCATTATTTTTGTGTCCTCCGCCGGTGATAATATGAATATCGTTATGGCAGTGAATATGGGCGGGGATGATTTTCTGACCAAACCCTTTGACTTGGAGGTTCTTGCCGCTAAGGTCCAGGCGGTCCTGCGGCGTACTTATACATTCCGCGGGCAGACCACGGTAATGGAGTATCAGGGCATCCTGCTGGATGTGACGGAAGCAGCCTTAAAGATCGGCGAACAGAAGCTGGAGCTGACCAAGAATGAGTTTAAGATACTGCAGCTCCTGTATGAGAATATAGGAAGTCCGGTTTCCAGGGAACGGATTATGAAGAGGTTATGGGATAATGATTGTTTTGTGGATGACAATACCCTGACGGTAAATGTGGCGAGAATACGCAAGAAGCTGGAGGAGGCTGGGGTCACGGATATGATCCAGACAAGGAAGGGTCTTGGGTATATGATTGGCGCAGGTACAGCGAATAATTAATACTGGTACTGCCTTGCCTCAGCATAGATATCAGGCACTGAATTTAGGAAAACTAAGTAAAGCAGACTGATTTATTGTCCGTTGTACTATGACAAAGCAAAGAAAGGAACAGTAGGGATATGATAGAAAAGCCGGACACAAAAGAGCGGGAGAAGGTAGGGAGCCTGATCCTCGATTACATCAGGGATAGGAGAGCAGTCATTTTGTTATTCCTGTCCACAGCCCTGATCTTTGTAGTGATTTGCAGTCTGTACCAGCTCCATAATCTGCCTAAGATTCTCTATGCCTTTTTGATATCCTTGTTTATCTGGGTCTGTTATGGCTTTGTAGATGCAAACAGGTATCTGCAAAAACGGAAGAGGCTCTGCCTGGCCCAAAAGCACCCTGAGCTTGCAGTGGATGCGCTGTTAGGCGGCAGCCAGCGGATATCCTTTGGCCGGGGAGCCTTCGAACATGGCAGGATGACGGAGCCGCTGACAGAGCTGGATAGAGCCTATGGAGGCTTGGTCGAGGAGCTGTGCCGGCTGCAAAGTGCTTTGGAATCAGAGGAGGAGCTGCGCCGCAGCGAGATGACGGATTA
>JARKQP010000604.1 GCA_029974875.1 Mobilitalea sp. | reverse complement strand
CTGGGTACATACCGCCGCATTCACTTTGCCGATGCCGCAGCGGACAATGACCACTTCCTTGCCCTGCAGCTTACCCTCATAAAAATCCATTGCTGCAACAGTGCGGATTGTGACCTCCTGCATCTGCTCCTTTATGATATGAACCTCTTCATCCATAGCTCCGATAATTCCGATTTTATTCATTTTATAATCCTCCTGTCTTATAGGAGGATTTCTCCTCCCTGTCTTTTTAGGAGGGTTTCCTCCCTGTCTTTTTAGAAGGGTTTTTCCTCCCTGTTTTTTCGGAGGGGTTCTCCTCCTGTCTTTTCGGAGGGTTTTCCCTCCATCTCTTTTAGAAGAATTTCTCCTCCTTGTTTTAGGAGAATTTTGTCCTCCTAGCGTTCTGTGGGTAGTGGTTCTATTTTACCGCACCTTAATGGAAAATACAAACAGATTATGCCGTTCCCCAGAGAAGATTCGGATCCTCCCCAGGGAAAACTTTAGTCTTTTTTAGGGAGGATCTTGGGAATGCTTTGGCCGCCCTGGAGGGAGACTTTGGTGTTTCGCCCCGTATTTTTCACTTTTTTCTGAAATTATTTATTTGCAAAAGTGGGTCAGGTGAGATACAATGAACTCGGTTATACCTACCCGGCTCGTACTCCGGGCCGGGGCCGTTTCCTTGGCAGCCATGGCATTGTTTCTGTAGCCGCTGAACCAGGAGGGTTAACCCATAAGTCTATACTGAAGGAAAGAAAGGGATTTATATGACATATAAGACTAAGGGAGTCTGTAGCCGCTCATTGGAATTTGAAATTGATGAAAGCACAGGCACAGTAACCGCCTTGCATTTTAACGGCGGCTGTGACGGGAATGCTAGCGGAATCTCCCGGCTGGTTGTAGGCATGAAGGTAGATGAAGTAATCCAGAAGCTGGAGGGTATTACCTGTGGCTTCAAATCCACCTCCTGCCCGGACCAATTGACAAAGGCATTAAAGGACTGGAGGGATAACACATGAAACGTATCGTCCTGACCGGAGGTGGAACTGCGGGGCATGTAACCCCCTGCATTGCGCTGCTTCCAGAATTACAAAAGGAAGGCTTTGACATACAATATATCGGCTCCTATGATGGAATTGAACGCAGGTTAATTGAGGCCTACCAGGTACCCTACCACGGAATATCCTCCGGAAAATTAAGAAGATATTTTGACCTGAAGAACCTTTCTGATCCCTTTAAGGTAATAAAGGGATATTTTGAAGCCAGCAGGCTGTTGAAGGAGCTGAAGCCGGATATTATATTTTCCAAGGGGGGCTTTGTGACTGTTCCCGTCGTATACGCGGCCAAAAAGCATAAGATACCCATAATCATTCACGAATCCGACATGACCCCGGGTCTTGCAAACCGGTTAGCCCTTCCCCATGCAACTAAGGTCTGCGCTAATTTTCCCGAGACCGTAAAATACCTTCCTGAAACTAAAGCCGTACTAACCGGAACACCGATCCGTAAGGAGCTATTTTCAGGCAACCGGATCAAGGGGCTTAACTTCTGTAACTTTACAGCAAATAAGCCGGTTATCCTAATTATTGGCGGAAGCACCGGCTCCAAGGCCATCAATGAAGCTGTCCGCAGCCTGCTGCCTACCCTGCTCCAGGATTACCAGGTCATCCATTTATGCGGGAAAGGTAATTTGGAGGAGCGCTTCAAAAAGACCGGTGGCTATGTCCAGTTTGAATATATTAAGGATGAATTAAACGATTTATTCGCAGCGGCAGACCTGGTCATTTCCAGGGCAGGCGCCAATGCGATCTGCGAAATACTGGCTCTTCGCAAGCCGAATATCCTAATCCCCCTTTCTGCAGCTGCCAGCCGGGGTGACCAGCTCCTGAATGCAGAATCCTTTGAACGCCAGGGCTATTCCTATGTATTAAAGGAAGAGGATATGAGCCCCCAGGCCCTGATGGATGCAATTAAGAATGTCCTTGGGAACAAGCAGGCTTATGTAAATGCCATGAGTAAAAGCGAACTGAATAATTCCATCGCAACGATTATTAATATGGTAAAAGAGGTTATAAAGTAAATTCCGGTAGCCTACGTACATAGGATGATTATGTATTTGTTGCCCTGTTGCTGATATAGAAAAGAACTATGCCCTATCCCTTGTACACGTTCCGGTAGCTCCCAAACCGTGTGACAGAATAGGCCATAGTTCTTCTTTTTCGAGGTAAGGTATTTTCTTCACCTTGTGGAGGCACTCTTCTTCACCTTGTAAAGACACTTTTCTTCATCTTGTAAAGACACTTTTCTTCACCTTATAAAGGCACTTTTCTTCATCTTGTGCAGATGCTTTTCTTTACAATAAGCACATTTGCCGCGTTGCTCCAGCACAGCTCCTCTATAGTCTTGCTGCAAGGGCTGCTGCCAAAGCCTGTGCCTCTCCGTCCCCATACTTTCCGGGAGCCCATCCAAGGCTTACTTGATCCCCCTGATATCTAGGGATCAGATGCAGGTGAAAATGGAATACGGTCTGGCCTGCTGCTTCACCGTTATTTTGCACCAGGTTAATCCCATCGCAATTTAACTCTGCCTTTAGGACCTTAGCCAGCTTACGTGCAACCAGCAATGCTTTTGCCGCCGTCCCATCATCCAGGTCTAAGAGATTTTCGCAATGCCTTTTTGATAGCATGACCACATGTCCCTTGGCTGCCGGGGAAATATCCATGATTGCCTTAAAATCCTCGTCCTCGTATACCGTTGCTGAGGGAAT
>JARKQP010000549.1 GCA_029974875.1 Mobilitalea sp. | reverse complement strand
CAACCTGGCAGCAGAGCATATGACCATGGTGGTGGTAACCCATGAAATGGGTTTTGCCCGCGAAGTGGCTGACAGGGTAATATTCATGGATAAGGGACAAATTATAGAGGAAGGGATAGCTTCAGAAATTTTTGTTAACCCGTCTAATGAGAGAACAAAGGCTTTTTTAAAAAATTTCAATGAATCCTGAAAATCAAGGGGTTGTCTCAAAATACACAGATGCACAGTGTACAATCCACTATTTGAGACAGCCCCTTGATTTTTTGTTGTATAATGTATACAATATACAATGTACATTATATGTTACAGATGCGTATGATTGTGGTATATATATGTATAAAGTTATTTAAAATATAGATAGAACGGAGGGTTATTATGAGTTTTAAATTCAATTCAGGTAAATGGAATAAAGAAATAGATGTAAGGGATTTTATTCAAACAAATTATGCACCCTATAGTGGGGACGAAAGCTTTTTAAACATGCCCACTAAGGCCACCAAAGAATTATGGCGGAGGGTCAAGGAGTTAATGAGGGTGGAAAGGGAAAAAGGAGGGGTAATGGATATCGATTCTGGGACCATATCCACCATTATTTCCCATGAGCCCGGATATATCGATAAGGGACTGGAAACCATAGTAGGCCTGCAGACTGATGAGCCATTAAAAAGAGCTATTATGCCTTTTGGCGGAATCCGGATGGTTTATACCTCTTTGAAGGCATACAACAAGAAAATGGACCCGGAGGTTGAAAAGGTATTCAAATATAGGAGGACACACAATGACGGGGTGTTTGACGCCTATACCGACGAAATGAAAAAAGCGCGTCATACGGGTATAATTACAGGGCTGCCGGATGCTTACGGCAGAGGAAGGATTATAGGGGACTATAGAAGGGTTGCTCTTTACGGAGTAGATTTTTTAATTGAGAAAAAGAAAGCCTCAAAGGCAAATTATGTATTTGATATTATGGATTCCAGGGTTATTCGCCAGAGAGAAGAGCTTAGTGAGCAGATAAGGGCCCTTGAAGAGCTTAAAACCATGGCTGAAAGCTATGGTTATGATATAGGAAGGGCTGCGCGGGATACTAAGGAAGCTATTCAATGGCTGTATTTCGGGTATCTGGCTGCTATAAAAGAGCAAAACGGCGCTGCTATGAGCCTGGGAAGAGTGTCAACATTTCTGGATATATATGCTGAGAAGGATCTGCATGAAGGCAGATATACGGAAGAGCAAATCCAGGAGATGGTGGACCATTTCGTAATGAAGCTAAGGATGGTCCGGTTCCTCAGGACGCCGGCCTACGATGAATTGTTTTCGGGAGATCCCACATGGGTTACCGAATCCCTTGCGGGTATAGGCGTGGATGGGAGACACATGGTGACAAAGATGACCTACCGGTTTATGCATACCCTTACAAACCTTGGCCCGGCTCCTGAGCCGAATATGACTGTATTGTGGTCAAAGAAGCTTCCTGAAAGCTTTAAGAGGTACTGTGCAAAGCTGTCCATAGAGACATCCTCCATCCAGTATGAAAATGATGACTTGAGGAGAGAAAAGTTTGGTGATGATTACGGGATAGCTTGCTGCGTTTCTCCCATGAGGATAGGCAAGCAAATGCAGTTTTTCGGTGCCAGGGCCAATCTTGCAAAGGCTTTACTGTATGCCATTAACGGTGGAAAGGATGAAATATATGGGGAACAGGTAGGACCTGCTTTGGCACCTATTACCTCTGAATATCTTGATTATGATGAGGTGATGAAGAGAT
>JARKQP010000536.1 GCA_029974875.1 Mobilitalea sp. | reverse complement strand
GGGGATGGTAGGTATATTGTCCGTTTTATGCCTTCCTTTGTGGAACGGTATGGGTTTACCATTCAAGGGAGCTTTTCTGGGGAGGTTTATGAGGGAAGCTTTGAGGTAGGGGAGGCCCGGGGGAATAACCATGGGCCGGTCCGTGTGGCAAACACCTATCATTTTGCCTACGAGGACGGAACGCCTTACTATTCCATCGGCACCACCTGCTACGTGTGGGAGCTGCAGACAAAGGAGCTGCAAAAGCAGACGTTAGAGGCCTTAAAGCACAGTGCTTTTAATAAAATCCGTTTCTGTATCTTTCCAAAGCACTATGATTATAATTTAGATGAGCCAATCTCATATCCCTATGAGGGGACACCCTGTGACAGCTCCCAAATAACAAAGGAAAATTTCCATTTGTTTAACGGGAAGGCCGAGGGAAACCAGTGGGATTTTAAACGCTTTAACCCGGAGCATTTTAGAAACATAGAGAAATGCATTAAGCAGCTGATGGAATTATCCATTGAGGCGGATATCATCGTTATGCATCCCTATGACCGCTGGGGCTTTAGCCTCATGAGCCAGGAAGAGGATGAGCTGTATTGGAATTATGTGATAGCAAGGTTTGCCCCGTACCGGAATGTATGGTGGTCACTTGCGAATGAGTATGATCTCATGCCGCAGAAGACAATCAAGGACTGGGAAAACTATGCGGGGATTATTTGCGAAAAGGATAAGTATGGCCGTTTAAGGTCGATACATAACTGCAGGCCGTTCTATGACTACAGCAGGCCTTGGATTACACATTGCAGCATACAAAGGCAGGATATCTATAAAACAGCGGAGCTTGTGACGGAGTGGAGGGAAAGATATAAAAAGCCCATCGTGATTGATGAGATTGCCTATGAGGGAAATCTCCAGCACGGCTGGGGAAATATCAGTGGGAAGGAATTGGTCCGCAGGTTCTGGGAAGCCAGCCTAAGGGGTGGATACGTCGGGCATGGTGAGACCTATATGAGCCCGGATGACATTATATGGTGGTCCCATGGCGGTGTCCTGCATGGGGACAGCCCTGACAGGTTAAAGTTTTTATATGGGATTTTATTGGAAACCCCTGGCTGTGGCCTGATGCCGCTGCAGCAGCAGTGGGATGAGGTCTGTGCGGTTCCGGAAAGTGCTGATTCGATATCGCAGGAAGTAAAAAGCTATTATTTATACTACTACGGGTTTAACAGGCCGGCCTTCCGGGAGTTTTATTATGATGATTCAAGTGAATTCGAAATTGAAGTGATTGATACCTGGGACATGAAAATTGAGCACAGAGGTATTTTTAAAGGAAGGTTCAGGATAGAGTTACCAGGGAAAGAATATATGGCGGTCCGTGCTAAGAAATGTTTGGCAGAAAAGTTGTAGCACCGGAGAAAAGCGGAGGACCTTTCAAAGAGCCATATTGGATGTCAGACGGATAAATATTAAATTGGGTGTTAGACGGATAATATTAAATTGGATGTCAGGCGGATAATATTAAATTGGATACCAGACGGATAATATTAAGTTGGATACCAGACAGATAATATTAAATTGGATGCCAGACGGATAAATATTAAATTGGATGTTAGACAGATGAATATTAAAAATGAAGTATTAATCAATGGGAGAGTATGCCTGTAATAATTTGTGCAGGCATGCTCTTTTACCTTTCGTGGGAAAACAGAATGGAGTAAGGTATTAAAGGTAATATTAATTATAGTAAAAACAATAAAATATGTTATACTTTCCTTATAGATACTTCATAACTTTAATAAAAAATAAGTCCATAGCCTCCAACTGAGGTCTATAAACTTATTATGCGAGGAGGGATGTATATATGAAGCTATTTATCAGTATACAGGAGAAAGGAAAGGGGATTGCCGATACGGCTTTGCGCTTTCCGGTTACAATGGCATTTCTTCTTTTAGCCGCAGCATGGAATGTTATAGCGATCCATCAACG
>JARKQP010000527.1 GCA_029974875.1 Mobilitalea sp. | reverse complement strand
TAATTGCTTGAACCCTTTTGCCACGCTCATTCCAAAATCCCCGTCCCCGGCATGGGAATCCAACTCACAGAAGGGAACCTCATTCCGTATGATGCAGGCGCTCATCTGATCCACCAGGAAGACCATATTGTCCAAGGTAAGCT
Source organism: Mobilitalea sp. (assembly GCA_029974875.1). The sequence goes on along the minus strand of JARKQP010000527.1, from coordinate 942 downwards.
TTTCTTCCTTGATAAAGGCATGCTCTGGCTTTGTCTCCACCTCATAGGAAACAGCCGCTTGCTTCCCGGAATCCTCTGGATCCAATGGGAGCCTTATTTCCTCCGTGGCTCCCAGTATTTTCAGGGCCGGAGTATCGCATACATCAGAGAGCAGGCTCTTTAGCTCCTCATCCAGCTTCAGGATGGATACCGAGGCTCCTGCCATATCAATGCGGGTCATGTAGTTTCCTACCAGGGTTCTTGCAATGGTGATGCCTCTTTTCAGCAGCCCGTTGCTTACGGAATTATTTAATAAGTACAATTCCTGTAAGGGTGTGGCCCCAAAGCCATTAATTAAAATTGCTGCTTCCTTTTCATCCCCTTCCAGCTTTAATTCTTCCAGAAGAGCGGAAACCATGCGGTTTGCAAGCTCATCGGCTGGCATTATCCTGTCCCTGCGGATTCCCGGCTCTCCATGAATTCCAACACCGTATTCCATCTCACCGTCCTGCAAATCAAAGGTCGGTGTTCCTTTTGCAGGAACAGTGCAGGAGGATAAGGCAAAGCCGATGCTTTTTACATTAGCTATGACCTTTTCCGCTATTTTCTTCACTTCCTGGAGCCCATAGCCCCGTTCCGCTGCAGCTCCGGCAATTTTATGTACAAATACGGTTCCGGCAACGCCCCGCCTTCCTACAGTATAGAGACTATCCTTAACCGCAATGTCATCATCTACCTTTACATAATCCACAAGGAGTCCGTCCTCCTGGGCAAGATAGGCTGCATTTTTGAAGTTCATCATATCCCCGCTGTAATTTTTAATGATGAGGAGCGTTCCCTTCCGGCTGGCAGTCTCCTTAATTGCCTGGTAGACCTGTATCTGGGAGGGGGATGCAAATACATCACCGCATACGGCGCCGTCCAGCATTCCTTTTCCTATGAAGCCTGCGTGGGCAGGCTCGT
>JARKQP010000557.1 GCA_029974875.1 Mobilitalea sp. | reverse complement strand
GTAGAGAACGGAAGCCTGGATGTTGCGGTAAATGGCGGGACGTGCGGTTACCACGAATCTGTTTACGTTGAAAAGATCCTGAATGACAAATTAACAGTCGTAGCTTCAGGCAAAAATCCGCTAACGGAAAAAGGGCGGCTATCATCTAAGGATCTGCGCCATGAAAGCTTTATTGTGCATGAAAAGACATCCCAGCTCTATACCTACTATAAGCTGTTTACGGAGCAGGCAATGCTGCAGGAGAATGTCGGCATGTACCTTGGAAACATCGATGCGATCAAGCATGCCGTTGCTGCAAACCTGGGGATATCCATCATGCCCTACTATGCCGTTAAAGCGGAAATTGAGATGGGGTTACTGAAGGAATTGACGGTCAGGAATTTTGAATATGATTATCCATATAATTTAATCTATAACAAAAAAAGAAATAATACCCTGACGGCGCGAAAATTTATTGAGGTACTAAAGGAGGTGTGCGGGGGCTTGGAGCAGGGGAAGCCAATCATATAACTCTAATGTAAGGTCCCCAGGCAGGCTTTTAATAATACAGGCTACGCGTATAAAATGGCATATCTGCGGTATATAAAAGTGAAAATGATGTATAAAAGAATGCAATATCCTGGAAAAATGTAAATTGATGATATATAATAGCCATATGAGCATCATGACGAGGAGGCAATGAAATGGAAACAAACAACGGAAATGATACGGCGCAGCCAAAGGGCAGCAAAAGTCTGGTTAAATGCACGGTTTGTGGAGAAATTTTTGATTCTTCGCTGGAGAACTGCCCTGTCTGTGGTGTTGGAAGGGATTTCTTCGTACCCTATGAAGAAGACAACAGCGGAAATGATACGGCGCAGCCAAAGGGCAGCAGAAGCCTGGTTAAATGCACGGTCTGTGGTGATATTTTTGATTCCTCGCTGGAGCATTGTCCTGTCTGCGGTGTTGGCAGGGAGTTCTTCGTGCCCTATGAAGAAGAGAAGGTAGAATATAAGAAGAACACGGAGGAAGTATTTGTTATCCTTGGGAACGGGGGCGCCGGAATCAGTGCGGCGGAGGCAATACGGGATAGGAATGAGACAGCTTCAATTATAATGATTTCAAATGAAGCGGTATTAGGCTACAACCGCCCTATGCTGACGAAAGCCTTAAGCACTCTTAAGGACGCAAAGGAAATAGCCATCCATGGGGAGGACTGGTACAGCCGGAATAAGATCCAGAATATATTAAGCACACAGATTGCAGGGATTGATACGGAGCACAAGCAGGTCATATTAGCTGACCAAACCAGGATAAAGTATGACAAATGCATCTATGCACTTGGTGCGGAGTGCTTTATTCCTCCCTTTAACGGAGCCGATAAACCTCAGTTAATTGCAATCCGGACTATCGCTGATGTAGATAAGATCAGGGAAATGAAGCCGGAGGTGAAAAACGTTGTAGTCATTGGCGGAGGGGTGTTAGGCCTTGAGGCTGCCTGGGAGATGAGTAAATCCGCTAAGGTCACAGTGCTGGAGGTGGCAGATAAGCTTATGGTCCGCCAGCTTGATGACGGGGCAGGAGCCCTGATGGGCGAGATCATACAAGGAGTGGGAATACAGTTTCGTATCAACGCCAAGATTGTAGAGCTTACGGGAGGGGACGCTGTATCAGGAGTAAGGCTGGAAAGCGGAGAAACCTATCCCGCTGACCTGGTCATTGTTTCCTGTGGCATCCGTGCTAATACGGAGGTTGCAAGCCAGTCCGGTATTGCCGTTGACCGTGGCGTTGTTGTTAACGGGAAAATGGAGACAAGCGTGAAGGACGATTACGCCTGCGGTGACTGCGCCATATATAAAGGAGTAAATTATGCCATCTGGCCACAGGCGGTTGAAATGGGCAAGATTGCAG
>JARKQP010000490.1 GCA_029974875.1 Mobilitalea sp. | reverse complement strand
AACAAATTCAGATTATATCCGTAATGTCGGCGTTCTCAAGGATACGACCATCATATGGAATTATCCGCGGGAATCCAATGCTGCGTCAATCGGGGTGGATTTGTCCAAGGTGGAAGAGCAGCAGGAGCTTGTGCTGAAAGTGAAACAGGAGCTGAAGCCTGTTTTGCAGGGTCCTGTGGAACTGGTGCAGGGCGGATCCGGTTTCATTGTCAGGCTCCCGATTATCATGGAAGACACGGGATACTGGGGGCAAATCGCCATTGTGCTAAAGAGCGATAAAATGCTGGAGGAGATTGAGACCTACGCGAAAAGCTCTGGACTGGATATTGCAATCTATAATCAGGAGAATAAACTCACGCCGTTTTTTGGTTCGGTTGATTCTGGCGCAAATTCCAGGCTGGAATTTGCCGTGGATCCGGAGTTTATCAACTGGAGCATTACGGTCAACCAGTCAAACGGATGGGGCGGCAACCTGTTACTGCTTGTGCTGATCTTTGTCTTCTCTGTTTGCCTCTCTGCTTCTACAGGCCTTTTGGTCTATAAATACATAAAATCCAACAATAAGCTTATTGCGATGTCAATTCATGATTCCTTGACAGGCCTGTTTAACCGGCATTTTCTCAACAAGTATCAAACCATTGTTTTTGCGGAAGCGAAACGGAAGGAATGTAAATTGGGAATTATGCTGCTGGATTTGGATCAATTCAAGAAAATCAATGATACCTATGGGCATAGCGTGGGAGATATGGTGTTGGTTGAAACAGCGCGTATATTAAAAGCAAGCACCAGGACAAATGCGGCGGCTTTCCGTTTGGGCGGGGATGAGTTTCTGTTGATATTGCCAGGGGTGGAAAATGTTGGAGGTCTCCTGCGCGCCAAAGAGCAGCTTCTCAAACGCTTTGAACAGGAGTTTAATATTCCAGGTTACCCCATTAAAGTGGTACCCAGCATTGGCTACGCAATATTTCCGGAAGATGGCGATGACTTTGATACGCTTCTGCATAGGGCAGATCAGCTGATGTATCTGGAAAAATCAGAAAAGCTGTCACGTTGAGCTGTGGCCTGCCTGATGGTCAGCTCATCCAATCTGAAGCTTGCTCTATTAAAAATCTTTGGTATTGTTTGTTTTATAGGATTGGGCGAGGGTATCTGTATATTAATAGAACTATTGGATAAATACAATAATTGAATTGGAAATAAATGAGAGGCTGGGCGGTGCATATGCAGGCAGAAAAATTACTAAACAAGGATACAGAGGATTTTATAGCATTTTGTAAAAAGCATAGAAATAAGGTGGATGACTCATTTTTGTATGATAAGGATCTGGAGAATTTTGCTCCTGATGAAGAAAATCCTACCTATATCGTGAAAAAAGACGGCAACATAATAGCAGCAGCCTCCCTTATACTGAATGATTATCATAGAAGGGGAAGGTGTGGAAGGTTTCGCATTTTTTATTCTGAGGATAGGGATCAGAATATATATTCTATCTTGTTATCGGAAGCGGTTAAACACATAAAGGAAATTGAGAAGATGTTTTTGTTTGTTCCGCTTACAAACAGCGAGCTTTCAGATAACATAAAAAGCCTTAATTTTGTAGCTGACAGATATGTATATCTCCTGGTTAAAGAAATTGAGGAACCGCAGGTTGTAAATCTGCCGGAGGGATACTCCATCAGAGGATTTCAATCCGATAAGGATGAAGAGGATTGGTGCTATATCAGGAATACTGCCTTTTCAAGCTTAAAGGGGAATTCGACGCCCATCACTCCGGAAATGGTCCGTAAACAGGTGCATAGCCCGGAATATCTGGAGGGAGGCTTACTGTTTCTAATGCATAATAATAATCCGGTGGGGATTATCAGAGGGGCGAAGGATGATTATGAAGGGGAGCCTGCTATGAATATTGGTCCTTTAGCCATTCTGCCCGCGTATCAGGGAAAAGGCTTGGGAAGGCAGTTGCTAAGGGCTGCGGTTGACTTTGCGCAAAAAATGAATTATAAAAAGATAATGCTTTGTGTCAATGCAGATAATGAAAGGGCAAAGGAGCTTTATTTAATGGAAGGCTTTGTCCAGATCGAAGGAGTAATTGCTTATGAATACTTTGTCCTTTAGAATAGTGGCTGGAGGTGTCGATATGCCCCATGTGGTGTATCGTATATAATCCCTTTGGCGATTTTCTGAGAAAGTAGGATCAAAAAATAGGCAGTATTCTATTCTTCATACAGGCAGGCACGGTTGCGTCCGCCATTTTTGGCTTTATATAATGCAGAATCTGCCTGAAGGAACATATCCTCCAGTGACTGGACCTTTCCGGCAGGAAAATGCGCCATTCCGATGCTGATGGTGATAGTCAGCTCGTTGCCCTGATAAGGAATTACAGTGCATTCAACGGCCGCACGGAGCTTCTCCACGATAGTAAGCATCTGGTTGACGGAGATATTCTCCAGCAGGACGGCGATTTCCTCTCCGCCGTAACGTCCCACAATGTCATCCTTTCGGACATGGTCTTTTACGGTGGCGGCGACGGTTTGGAGCACAATATCGCCGCAGGGATGTCCGTAGGTATCGTTCACCAGTTTAAAATGATCAAGGTCAATCATCAGCAGGGCATAGGAACAGTCATCCGCTTTGTCGGAGTTCAGCATAAATCTGGCGAGATCCGAAAAAGCAGCCCTGGTATAAATATGCATCAGAGAATCAATGGTTGCTTTGTCATACAGCTTTTTCAGCTGATTTTCTTTGTCGGTGATGTCGTGGAACAAAATACAGCTACCGCTGTTTTTGCCGTTTTGCAGGATATCAGTTTTAGTTATCTGGTAGAATCTTATCCCGTCTTTTCTTTCAAGACACAATTCATCCCCATTGTTAAACTGGCCTGCCGGGGCCATCCTTTCGCCGGGAAGCAAGGTAGCCAGTTCAGGAAACAGCTGCTTGGCAGCCTGGTTTGCATCCAAAAAGCTGCCATCCCTGCCGCAGACGATAAATGCATCCGACATAGTTTCAATTACCTGTACCCGTGCCAACGGAACCACATTGAGCAGGTTTTGACGGCGTACAGAGTACAGAAGCAGCATCTGCCCGATGGCGACCGCAAAGGGATTTAAATCAAGCCGCAGGTGGTCGTAGGAAAGGGTGTGGTAAATATTTACAAAGAGGGGAACTAGAATCGATGTCAGCAGACAAAGGCTTTGGTATCTTTGCAGCCTGCGTTCCCCTTTTAGGTGCCTCAGGATACGCAGGATAGTCAAAGAGACAAGCAGGAAATGATATGCGATGGCCAGAGCGCCGACAATGCCCAAATCCCCCTGGCAGTTAGCTATCGAACCATCCCAGAAATATTCGATGTGCGTATAATGCAACTTTACCAATGGAAATGCCTGGGCGGTGAACAGGTTGAAAACAGGCAGCGCAAAGAGGAGGCAGTATCCGCGGAAGCCGAACCGTTTTTCCCCATAAACATCCCGCACGAAGAGATAGTTTAGGAGAACAAGGAATGGGGAGCCCATTTTTTGTACCCTTACCCCCATGAATGCGGCTTCCAGTGTAGGTGAAATGATTTCCAGAAGGTAGCCAAAGCTGTAAAGAAACGTACAGACAGAACTTAAGATCAAGAAAAAAGACCGTTCGGAATTGTAGGTTGCAACAGCATATAGTAATAGTATGGTAGTAACTATCGTTGAGATAATCATGAACCAGACATATATATTTAACATGAATTCTATCCTCCACATTTAGCGCAAGAAGCAGTTATACTTATATAAATTGGCTTCATCAGCGTAAATTATCGTTTTGTAGGGTGGTTTTACTAATTTTAGCACAGTATAGTGGTTTGCTCAACTGTATAACTACAAGTGAGAGGGATTTACCATGGCAGCAGTTTGGGCGGACAAGGGATGACCTGTCTTTGACAAGCTATAATTTGTATTATGATATGCAATTCAGGTATATATACTTCAGGTATATGTGCTTCAGGTATATGTATGGCATATAGTAACAAAATGGGAGTGTCATACTTGACTAGAGTGAAAAAATTTCTATTGACATGAGGTTAGAAAAAGGCTATTATATAACCAGATCCCCCCACGGGGGTGGGGTAATATGATCAAATGGATAATAAATTTCCAACTTCATCAAGAGAAAGGAGAAACAACATGGTAACTAAGACTTTAAAAATAGAAGGAATGACCTGCGCAGCTTGTGCTAATGCTGTAGAAAAGGCCTCCAAAAAGCTTCAGGGTGTTACGGCAGCCGATGTTAACTTTGCTACGGAAAAGCTGAGCATAAGCTTTGATGCTTCAAGGGTTTCCATACCGGATATACAGACAGCCGTTGAAAAAGCGGGCTATAAGGTCCTTGTTGAAGCCAACAGCAAGACTTTGAGAATAGAAGGAATGACCTGCGCAGCTTGTGCAAAGACTGTGGAAAAGGCAGTGCAAAAGCAGGAGGGTGTGATTGGAGCAAATGTTAATTTTGCTACAGAAAAGCTTAACGTAAGCTATGAGCCTTCAAAGGTTAGCATCCCAGATATAAAAAAGGCGGTTGAAAAAGCGGGCTATAAAGCTTTAGAGGAACAAACCGCAGTAGATACAGATAAAGAGAAGAAGGAGAAAGAAATAAAATTATTATGGAAGAAGTTTATCATATCCGCCATATTTACTGTTCCCCTTCTTTATATATCCATGGGGCATATGCTGGGGCTTCCCCTTCCTCATTTTATTAAGCCGATGATGAATCCGGTCGCCTTCGCATTATCACAATTACTTCTAACCATACCTGTTGTAATTTCAGGAAATAGATTCTATACAGTTGGATTTAAAGCATTATTTAGAAGAAGTCCCAATATGGACTCACTGATTGCCATAGGAACATCAGCAGCCCTGCTTTATGGTATCTTTGCGACAATTAAAATTATCGGGGGCGATGCAGACTATGCCATGGATTTATACTTTGAGTCAGCAGCCGTAATTCTTACCCTAATAACCCTTGGGAAATACTTAGAATCTGTTTCAAAGGGAAAGACCTCCGAAGCAATCAAGAAGCTTATGGGCCTTGCTCCTAAGACGGCTATGGTGATAAGAAATGGAAAAGAAACAGAAATCTCTATTGAGGAAGTAGAAGTAGGGGATGTTATAATCGTTAAGCCAGGTGAAAAGATGCCGGTAGACGGGGAAGTGGTAGAAGGTACTACTGCTGTAGATGAATCTATGCTTACGGGCGAAAGCATTCCCGTAGAAAAAAATGCCGGTGACAAAATTATCGGTGCGAGCATAAATAAAAACGGAACCATTCAATATAAGGCTACCAAGGTTGGAAAGGATACGGCCCTGGCACAGATAATCAAGCTGGTAGAGGATGCCCAAGGCTCCAAAGCGCCGATTGCCAAGCTGGCAGATGTTATTTCAGGTTATTTTGTTCCAATCGTCATATCCTTAGCTGTGCTGTCCGGCTTGGCCTGGTTCTTCCTTGGCGGGGAAACAGGGATATTTGCGCTTACAATATTCATATCCGTTCTGGTAATAGCCTGCCCCTGTGCCCTGGGCCTGGCAACACCGACGGCAATCATGGTCGGCACGGGCAAGGGAGCGGAACATGGCGTCCTGATAAAAAGTGGCGTTGCACTCGAATCTGCCCACAAGATACAGACCATAGTATTTGATAAGACAGGTACCATTACGGAAGGCAAACCAAAGGTAACGGATGTAGTTGTTACAAATGGAATTACGCAGGATGAATTACTGCAGCTGGCCGCATCTGCTGAAAAAGGGTCGGAGCATCCCCTTGGGGAAGCCATAGTCAAGGGCGCAGAGGAAAAAGGCCTGGAATTTAAAAAGCTGGAATTCTTTAAAGCGATTCCCGGCCACGGAATTGAGGTCCGGATAGACGGCAAGGATATTTTACTGGGCAATAGAAAGCTTATGGCCGATAGTAGGATTTCTTTAGAAAACCTGGAGGAAAGCTCCGACAGGCTGGCTGGGGAAGGTAAAACCCCAATGTATATAGCGGTTGACGCTAAATTGGCCGGAATCATAGCAGTAGCCGATACAGTTAAGGAAAACAGCAAGAAAGCAATTGAAAAGCTCCATCAGATGGGTATTAAGGTAGCGATGATAACAGGTGATAACAAAAGAACGGCGGAAGCGATAGCCAGGCAGGTTGGAATCGACAGGATACTAGCCGAAGTATTACCCCAGGACAAGGCAAATGAGGTTAAGAAGCTTCAGGCTGAGGGCAAAAAGGTTGCAATGGTTGGTGACGGAATCAATGACGCCCCGGCACTGGCACAAGCGGATATCGGTATCGCAATAGGCTCGGGAACGGATGTCGCTATGGAATCTGCGGATATCGTTCTCATGAGAAGTGATTTAATGGATGTACCTACCGCTATACAGCTGAGCAAAAAGACAATCAAAAATATTAGGGAGAACCTGTTCTGGGCCTTTGGATATAATATACTGGGAATACCGGTTGCTATGGGAATTCTCCATATATTTGGAGGACCCCTATTAAATCCTATGATAGCCGGAGCGGCTATGAGCCTTAGCTCTGTATCAGTACTGGCGAACGCCCTAAGGTTAAAGCGGTTTAAGCCGGTCAGATAATACCTTAGCCTAAGTTTGTAAAAACCTTCAAATTGGTGTAAAATAACATTACACTAATTTGAAGGTTTTATTTTTAAGGAAAAGAAGAGGGGATGTGTCTCCCGAAATATGCGGAGGGCATAAGGGTGAAAGAAAAACAAATAATAAACGAAGGGAGGCGCGGGTCCATGCCAGCACTTTCATGGCATTTTGTGCGGTATAACGGCAATGCCCGTAATGATGGGCAATGCCTATCGCGATAGGCGTGGACATAAATATGATTGATCTATATTATATTGAGGACGATAAAACAATAGCCCAGCTGGTCAAGGAGTATTTAGTACATCGGGGCTGCAATATTACTCTCCTGTCTACCATTGAAGAAGCAAAGGAAGCATTAGGCCGGAGCATACCATCCATTGTCTTAGTGGACTGGAATATGCCGGATGGCAGTGGAGATACCCTGTGCCGGTGGATCCGAAACAGATGGAGCAGTCTGCCTGTGATGCTTCTGACTGTCCGTGGAGATTCCCGCGATATTGTTTCCGGCTTTCAAAACGGGGCAGATGATTATGTGACGAAGCCTTTTGAGCTGGAGGTGCTGTATTCCCGCATTTGTGCGTTATTGCGGAGAGCAGGAAATGTGGCACAGCAGTATCTCTCCTGCGGCACCATTTCTATTGACCAAAACAGGCTGGCGGTGTTTGATGGGGAGGAAGAGGTCAGCTTAAGTCAGGCCGAATATCAGCTGCTCCTGTTGTTGATGATAAATAAAGGAAAGACAGTTACACGGGAAAGATTGTTAGAGCAAATATGGGATAACAGTGGAAACTACGTGAACAATAATACTTTGACTGTAACAATGAAGCGCCTGCGGGAAAAGCTGCATCAGCCTTCCTGTTTAAAGACCGTCCGAAGCTTTGGATACCGCATGGAGGAAACAGTATGATAAATCGGAAAAATGCAGCGGTGCTGGCCGCCCTTATCCTGGCTGTCAGTCTTGTATCAGCTTCACTGACAGCGGTATCTATCACAAAATATTATAATCGTGTCCAATTTAATATATTTGCAGGCATTTGCCAGAGCATGATAGAAGAACATCCCCAAATAGAGAAGAGCATTTTGTCCGCTTTGAAGGAATACAAAAATCAGCCTATAGATGCAATGGACGAAAATATTCTGGTCCGTTACGGGTATACGCAAGCTGATTTTTTGAATTTCACACAGAAGCAGGGTACGTTGTTTGCAATTCTGGGTTTTCTGGTGGGCGGTCTTTTGTTCCTGTTTCCCTTATGGTGTTGGCACAGGAAAAACAATATGCGTATAAAAGTATTAACGGACTATCTGGAAAACATCAATAGGGATAAATCAGGGATGCTGATACAGACAGAGGAGGATTCCTTCTCCGGGCTGCAGGATGAAATCTATAAAACAGTTACAGCTCTTTACGAGACCAGGGATGCGGCAATAAAAGCAAAAACAAATTTTGCAGAAAATCTCTCCAATATTGCCCATCAGTTAAAAACGCCGATTACGGCAATATCCCTTTCCATACAGATGATGAAGGAGGAAACAAAACCAGAGGCCTTGGAGCAGGTTCAAAGGCAGCTTTACCGGCTGACGCGTTTAGAAGAAGCTCTTTTATTGCTATCCCGCATTGACGCGGGAACACTGCCCTTTGAGCAAAAGGAGATTGATGTATTTACAGTTCTTACGCTGGCAGCAGACAATCTGGAGAAGCTGCTATCAGAAGCGGAGGTCTCAGTTGACATCCCGGAGAAGGGTGAGATGGTGATCGTAGGTGACCTGGACTGGACAATGGAGGCAATTATGAATTTGCTGAAAAATTGTCTGGAGCATGCGCCGGCAGGAAGCAGCATCCATTGCGATTATGAACAGAACCCTCTTTATGTCCAGCTATTGATCTGGGATGAGGGGCAGGGCTTTGCGAAGGAGGATCTGCCGCATCTTTTTGAGCGGTTTTATCGTGGGCAGGATGCAAAGGCAGGCGGTAGTGGAATTGGGCTGTCACTTTCAAAAGCTATTTTTGAAATGGAGAATGGAGTTATCAATGCAAAGAATCTTCCAGGTGGGGGAGCCTGCTTCGAAATTCGTATCTACAGTCACTGAGATGTCACTTTTCTTTGCTATGATGTAAGCAAAATAAAATATGTCATGGGAGGTTAGTGATGGAAATTCTAAAATGCAGTGGAGTAGGAAAGATTTTTGGTAAAGGAAATACACAGGTAACTGCCCTGGGCGGAATTGATTTGGCAATTGAAAAGGGTGAGTTTGTTGCTATTGTCGGGGCATCAGGCTCTGGGAAATCAACGCTTTTACATATTATTGGAGGTGTGGACCAGCCGACAAAGGGAACCGTTGTGGTAGACGGAGTGGATATTTCAAAGCTGGATGCAACGAAAGCCGCTGTTTTCAGGAGAAGAAAAGTAGGGTTGATTTACCAGTTTTATAATCTGATCCCGACTTTGACTGTGGAAAAGAACATCCTCATGCCCATGCTTCTTGATAAAAGGAAGCCGGAGGCGGAATATTTTAATAAAGTGGTCCATTCCTTGGGGCTTGAGGAAAAACTGGAAGCCCTGCCGCATCAGTTGTCCGGCGGGCAGCAGCAACGGGTAGCAATTGCCAGGTCTTTGATTTATCGTCCGGCATTGCTCCTTGCCGATGAACCTACGGGAAACCTGGACCAGAAAAACTCAAAGGAGATTATCGATCTATTGAAATTGTCCAACCGGAATCTAAAGCAGACGATTTTATTGATCACCCACGATGAGAGGATTGCCCTGGAGGCCGATCGTATCGTTACGGTTGAGGATGGACAGATTATAAGCAACGATCGCAGGAGGTAAGGGCTATGTGGAGAGATTATTCAATTAGCTATATAAAAAAGAACAAAGCCTCCAGTATTTCTATCATGGTTGCGGCCCTGGTCGCATCATTATTTCTGTCACTGATATGCAGCCTTTTTTATAATATGTGGAAAGATAATATAAGCCGGATTATTTATGAGGAGGGAGATTGGCAGGGGAGGATTACAGGTGAGGTCAGTAATGCAGATGTGGGGGTAATAGAGAATTTTGCAAATGTCACAAAAGTTGTTATCGGCGTCTCCGGGGAGGGCTCCCAAATAGTAGATGTCTATTTCAGGAGCATGAGGGCTGTCTATAATGATTTGCCGGAGATTGCTTCAAGAATAGGAGTGCCGGAAACAGCAATCAGTTATCATGAAACACTGCTGGCGGAATATATGGTATTTAATCCCCAGGATGAACAGCCGCCTCTGTTACTAGCCTTTTATCTTTTGGTCATGGTAATAGCCGGTGCTTCGCTGATTTTGATTATCCATAATGCCTTCGCAGTTTCCATGGGTGCCCGTATCCATCAGTTAGGCATTTTATCAAGTGTCGGAGCCACCCCGGGGCAGATTAAAATGTGTCTGCTTCAGGAAGCCGCAGCATTGTGTAGCCTTCCCATATTAGTGGGGAGTGTAGGCGGAATTGGACTTTGCTTTGGGGTTGCACAATTTGCAAACAGTATTGCCAGTAAGTATCAGGGAAATCCTGCTACCTTCTATTATCACCCATTGGTATGGGGGATTACGATGGTAGCCTCCTGCCTGACTGTATTCCTGTCAGCCTGGTTACCTGCCAGAAAAATGAGCAGGATGACTCCCTTGGAAGCGATCCGGACAGTAACAGAACAACAGCTGAAGAGGAGAAGGCATTCCCGTATCCTTTCTGCATTTTTCGGAATGGAAGGGGAATTAGCTGGAAATGCACTGAAGTCTAGAAAAAAGGCGCTCAGGACATCATCTATTTCCCTTACACTTTCCTTTTTGGCATTCACTATGTTCCTTTGCTTTATAACATTGTCAGGAATCAGCACAAGGCATACATACTTTGAACGGTATAAGGATGCCTGGGATGTAATGATTACAATGAATAACACGTCTTTGGCCGAGGTTTCTGAGCTTCCCCGGATATCGGAAATTGATGGGGTTGGCAGCCTGGTGGCATATCAAAAGGTAAGTGCCTATACCTTAATAAGCGACGGTCAGCTGGCAGCTGAATTGAAAAGCCGTGGAGGGCTTTTGGAGGTTGAGGGCTCCTCCGTGCAGCGCGCCGGAGATGATTGGATTGTAAAGGCGCCGGTTATCATTCTTGATGATTCGGGTTTTCAGGAATATTGCGAACAAATTGGAATAGAGCAGGAGATTGGAACAGAACAACAGGTTGGAACAGAACAACAGATTGGAACAGAACCTCAGGCCATCGGCAGAATACTTATAAACCGAATCTGGGATAATGTGAATAGCGATTTCAAAAACAAAGAGTATATTCCGTTCCTCGAAGAGAATATGCAGGCGCTACCGCTTACGGATGAAGGTGGAAATGAGATCCTTGGGGAAATCCCTGTTCTTGGGTATGCAACAGAGCTGCCTGTGCTTCGCGAGGAATATGACAATTTCTCCTTGATACAGGTGCTTCCGGAATCCGCCTGGTTAAGGATTGCTGGTGATGTGAATCATATTGGACCGGACACATATCTGCGCATTCTGGCCTCGGAGGATGCAAAAATCTATAGCATTGAAGCAGAAGCCGTAAGAATCCTGGCAGGTAAATATGAAATCGAACCAGAAAACCGTATTCAAAAGGAAATCTCGAATACAGAGATACGGAAGGGATATATGCTGCTGGTAGGGGCACTTTGCGGTTTATTGGCCTTGATTGGTATTGCTAATATCTTCTCCAATACGTTGGGGTTCCTTTACCAAAGAAAAAGGGAATTTGCCAGGTATCTTTCTGTTGGGGTAACGCCGGGAGGTATCAGAAGGATTCTCTGGATTGAGGCCTTCACGATTGCTGGACGTCCCTTATTGCTGACCCTGCCATTAACTGTGGGGTTTGTCTTATTTGCAGTAAAAGCCAGCTATTTACCGTTGTCGGAATTCATGGCAGAGCTTCCGGTGATTCCGGTTATTGCATTCATTCTGGTCATTGTCCTGTCTGTTGGACTGGCCTACTACATTGGAGGAAAAAGACTTTTATACAGCAATTTAAGTGATGCCTTGAAAAATGATGCTATGCTTTAAATGGGATTGCATATGGAAGCTCAATCAAAGATAGATCAATATGTGAAGGAAAATGGGAAATATCCTTGTTTTTATTGCATGGGACAGGCTCTATGTTATAATAAAGTTAATGATCTGCCCGGGCTTTGGGGAGAATAGTATTAGACAAGGAGCTGTTATGTTCGATGTTGCGTTCAATGATATGGGCGTCTGTAGAGTACAGGAGTGAAAAAATGAAGGAAGTGAAAAGTATTTTAAGAGCCAAGTGGATAAAAGGTTTTGGCAATAGCATTATATTTGGCTTATGCCTGTTTTTGCTTACAGTTTTGCTTACAGCCTGTGAAGCAGAGCCGCAGGAAGAAGCTCCTACCCGGCAGCCGGAAGCTTCTGTGACACAGGGAGCTGTGACACAGGGAGCTGTGACACAGGGGGTGCCTACTGCAAGCCCGGAGGATTCCCAGGAGGTGGGGGCAGCTATTGCAGAGGCCACTGAGATTCCGGCGGAGCCGCTGATTGATGCCGACGGGCAAACCGTTGCGGAGAGGTTTGGCCTTCCGGAGGGATTTACAAGGCTGGAACCGGAGGAGGAATCCTTTGCATATTATCTTCAGAATCTTCCGCTAAAGCCGGAGGGTACTAAAGTAAGATATTATGACGGCAGGGAAAAAACAAGGGATGTTTATCTGGCAGTGGTTGACTTTACCCTGGGTGAAAGGGATTTGCAGCAATGTGCCGACGGGGTGATACGGTTAAGGGCCGAATACCTATATGCGAAGGGACGGTATGATGAAATCCATTTTAACTTTGTGAGCGGTTTTAATGCGGAATTTTCAAAATGGGCGGGAGGCAGGGGAATC
>JARKQP010000554.1 GCA_029974875.1 Mobilitalea sp. | reverse complement strand
GCTAAGATGCCCGGTGCAAAAAACAGCTCTTTTTCCCAGAAGCGATGCCCCGCTTCTTCCAGCTTACCATATGGGATCACTGCCCTACTTATCCATCTAGCCCAAGCCAGCTCCTTGATATGCAGCAATCCCATATGATTTCTTGCAGGTAAATCCGCCTGCCGGTTTATTCGTCTTTATTCTACTTCATTTACTTCTGTGCAAGCCACCCGTCGAGCATCTTCTGGTTTTCCTCTATCACCTTATCAATTCCGGCTGCCTTGAGAGCCTTGATAAATTCTGGTAATGTCTCCTCCGGGTCAACGGCTCCCGTCTCAAGTGCTGATACATACTGGCTGACAACGCTATCAATTGCCGCCTTCTCTGTCTTCACATCTTTTGTATTAAAGCTATAGCCCAAAGCCTTAGAGGACTTATCCTCCGTAATTGATGCATTGAAGTTCTTCAGATCGTCATAGTAAGCAGAGGTAGCCGGCTGCATCTGGTACATCTTTGATTTATCGCCAAACACTCCCAAGGGCTGAAGGTAACCAACCGTTCCTGCATTGATTCCTTCCGGATATTTGATAATTCCAGGATCATCCGTCATCTCGTAATGGGTACCCTCAATACCATATTTCAATAAATTGACCAGCTCCTGTGATTTGTAGGTCAGGTTCAATAATTTCATCGTTGCTTCCGGATTCTCACAGGTAACCGGTATGCTCCATACCGTCGTCTGGTACATGCCCGTACTTGCTGCCGGAAGGGTCATATTTACCATAGTCATATCCTGGGCACAGTCTTTGCTGAGATTAAATTTCATGTCAGCCTCGGTGGATGCTATAGTTCCCAGGTACTTGCCACCTTGAATTAATATGCTTCCTGCCTCTGTATTGGTTAATACATCCGGATTAATATAGCCTGCTAGATACCATTTACGTATCCATTTCAGATGTTCCTTGTATTGCTCTGTCTCAAACAGATTGACAATCTGTGTATTATCAAGACCACCATTCATCAATACACCGGTGGAGGAGGATGCGCCTAGAGTATCTACCAGGTTCATGTTAGCGAACCCTATACCTGCTGACGTCAAAGCAAGCATATAAAAATCCTTGCCTTCGCCCGCTTTGATTTTAGCAAACATTTCATCCAGCTGTTCATATGTAACCAGATCCGTACCAAAATCATAGCCATATTTCTCAAGCATATCCGTCCGGAAAGCAAAGCCATATTGACGGCCCATCTTTTCTTCTGACGGTGCAGCGTACAAGACACCATCAACATATCCTCCGGCCATCGCCTTACCTTCCGCTGCAACAATGTCCTGGCCATATTGGTTTACCAGGTCATCCAGAGGAATCAGCATGCCTTTATTCACATAGTCACTGACAGGACCAATTGGGGAGAATACCAAAAGCAAATCTAATTTTTCATTATTAGCTATCATCAGGTTTGACTGATTTCCCAAATCAAATACACTGATTGGATAAAGCTTTACTTTTACGTTCACTTCAGGAACTGTAATCGCATTTACCGCATCCTCTACTAATTGCAGGTCTGCCGGGGTATTTCCCAAGGTTGG
>JARKQP010000552.1 GCA_029974875.1 Mobilitalea sp. | reverse complement strand
GCTAAGATTGGCTAGAGTATTTGTAGATAGCCATGTTCGTGAATTGGTAATTTCAAGTTTTAAAGTGTGCTATCTATATAAGGCTGCAAATCCTTGGTGAGCATCTTAAATCCTGCGCTTTTTGAAGAATATATATCCTGCTGATACCAGAGCAATCAGGATTATGCCTGCAGCAACAGAATATACAATCGGATTGCCGCCGGATGTGCCTAACGGTCCTGAAGCCGTGGGAGCCATAATTCCTGTTTCAGTAAACTTCACAATTTCAAATTCCTTTAGATTTTCCGGATTCTCAACCTGCTGCATGGAAATATCGTCAAAAAATGCAGTACCGGAATTTTTATCTCCCTGACCCCCACCAAGCACCAGGGCGATGTTCAGCGGTTCATTCACATCTTTCAGCGTCTTGATGTAAAAACCTATACCGGACCAGTATCCTTCCGTATCCATCATTTCAGTTGATAAATATTTTTTAGTACTTTCCTCCGGGGAGTTCCCGTAATATATGGCCAGGTGAGGCGCACCAAGCCGATTTTTAATATTTTGAGGCAGTACATTGAATTTTATTCGGTAATAGGTGTCCGGTTTTGCATTGATCCGCTGGACGACATAAGCATGAGCAGGTTCACCGCTTGTAAGCTCCAGGCTTTTTGCACCGCTTAAGGCATTGGAGCTGTCTGCACTGCATATGACCCCTTTTGGAATTCCTTTCAGGTCAAAGCCGGCAGGTATGCCGTTAATCTCCTCTTCAAAGCCCGGGTTCATGATAATGTTTTCTCCAAGGTTTACATCGCCTCCTCCCGGGCCCAGGCTTTCAGCATAAGCAACTTGCACAACAGGCGTATTAATTAAAAACAACGATACCACTATGTATACAGCCCATAACTTTTTAAACATAAATATTCCTCCAGAAGCTCTATCCAATATTCAAGAGGACGATCATGACGGCCGTCCTCTTATTTACAATCTATTATGCTCACGCAGTAAACATAAAATCCCTTAAGTAGTTAGTTGGCAGTAAATACTACATCCCTCAAATAGTTGGTGGTGGATGCATTGACAGGCGCACTCGTACCCTTAGGACCGTATCTGCCGGAGTTCCAGGAATATTCAAGCACTCCGCCATTAATGGAGCCTCCGCTGCCCCATCCGTTCAAATCAGCCGGATATATGTTGTTGTCGCCGGTGGATATACTGATTATATAATCGTAAGGCGGTGCAATGAATGTCGGTGTAACACTCTTTGTTATCCACGAGTTGTTGCCGGTATAAGTCCATGTACCCAGGTCTGTCCTGTCACCTGTCGCATTGTTCCACAATTGCACCAGATGGCTTCCTGATTCTCCTGATGCTGCATATACTCTGACTCCTGTAACCCTTCCGGCTACATTGGGCCTGAACTGTGTACCGAGGTTATAGCTGGCATCCTGATATATACCGTCAGGATCACCGCTGCCCATTATATTGTAATCCTGTGTTGCAGCCCCTCCGGCAAGCCTTACAAGCTGATCCCTCATCATCTTCATCTGGTATGTATTTTTGAGATATATCAATGAGCTGTAAGCATATGAATTTGCTATGCCTTTTGCCAATGCAGCATCCTTTGTTCCAGCTATCTTGAATATTTCATAGTCCTCTGCCGCATCCCTGAAAGCCTCATATCTGATTGTTGACTTGATTTTTCTGTTTGCTATGTCAGGGTAGACCATATAGCAGTCACCTTTATATGACTGATTGTTTGTTGGTATGAGCACAGGTGGTGTACCATCACCCCATGAATTCCATCCCCAGTGCAGGAAGCCCGGCTTGTTTACGTTATAGCAATAGGCTCCGAGGAGTCTGTTCTGGTACGACGGATAATCTGTAAAGTTACTCAGGAAATCACCTCCTGGAGCACAGCAATTATACAAATACACTTTTTTTCCTGCTGCCTGCTGAGCATCATAATCGGCTCTGACCCCAACGCTCGTATCGTAAACATTTTCCAGCGGGATATATACGTCCAGGTTCATATTTTTCATAGCGTAATATGCGTCAAGATTTGTATGGGGATCTCCGACCTTCATACCGGGGCAATATTGCCTTACTTTGTTTACCATATTGTGGTAGTAGGTAAGTCCTGTTCCACTTGGTTCATCACTTACATGCTGCAGCCATATACTAAGCATCTTAGTGGATGTACTGCCCACGTTTGTGTTTGCGAGATGGTTATACATCGCCGGCAGGAACTGGTTGTAAAATCTATCTATGTTGGCCTTAACCGTAGCACTGGCTGAAGGATAATCTTCAACAGCACACCACAATGTACCGTTTTCATACCTCATATAGATTGCGCTGGTGCCAGTCCATAAAGCTTCAGCTTCAAGGCCTTTTATTACGCCCCTGTCGGAAAAGAATTTAATATATTCGTCAAACTTTGAAAAGTCAAAGGTATATGTCTGAGTGGATGGGTTATAAGATGTATTCGGTCCGTCAATAATCTGCTGTACAGGATTCATATACAGGACATTCTGTCTGTGGGCCTTCATCTGTTGTGCCATATTATCCAACAGCTCCCACCATCCTGCAGTATATCTCTCAAGTCCGTAAACAGCCTTTATATAATCATTGGAATGGTTCGTACGGCTCATACGGTTTGCCCATGTACCACCAATCTGCTGCCAAAGCATCAAATCGAAGTTGGCACTCTTTGAATCGGGAATGGCAACATTG
>JARKQP010000394.1 GCA_029974875.1 Mobilitalea sp. | reverse complement strand
GCAGGGTATCCACCGGTGTCAGCATCATGACAATCCAGCCGGTTCCTTCCATCTGGTTATATACAATCTGATATT
This sequence comes from Mobilitalea sp., assembly GCA_029974875.1. Next base: position 14,516 of record JARKQP010000394.1, on the reverse strand, counting down.
CCTTACCGGCAGCGGTATACATCAGGTTTTCCCTTGTCCCGGAATTGATTGTCCCTAATAATTTGTCCGACAATTCCAAGGAGAGCGCCTTTTCATTCCTTACACCGGAGTCCTGCTCATAAATAGGATGTCCCTCCTCATTAATGACACAGATCTTTCCCTCGGATTCATGAAAAATCCCATCGCAGATTTCCTTGATCCGGTTTAAATTCACATCAATCAAAATAACTCCCAAAAAGGAACCGTCCTTATAATTTCTTATCATCCTGCTGATAGAAACCGTATCATCCGTGTTTCCGAGCAAAAAGGAATGCTGCTGGGGTCCTGTTACCTTCACCTTATTCGGAGCATTGATTGCATCGCTATACCAGGGATATCTGGTGAAATTATCCACCACATATTGATAGGAATACATTGTCTTATACAGCAATAACCGCTTCCGCCCGAAAATCATAATGGAGGAAACGTCGATCCGGTTATTTATTTCATATCCGAACAGCTTCGAATTTATCTCATAGTCGTGAACGCTTTTCTTATTAGAAAAATTCCCATAGCCAGTCTCATTTTCTATTTCTTCAATCAGATAGTTTTGAAGGTAATAATTATAATTTGTACTGATCGCTATGGAATCCAGCTCATCAATATAGTTATCCAGATAGGTCACTGTATTCTTAACTATTTTCTGTGAATAAGTGACGTTATCCTTGAGCAGCTTCTCATTATACACATAAATAAAGGAGCACAAAAAGATAATCATACTAAAGCTAATAATGATTGACGTCCATAATAAGGTTCTATTCTTAATTTTCACTGTTCCTTCACATACCTTTCCCGGTATTCAGAAGGCGAAACACCCACACTTTTCTTAAATGCCGTACTAAAATAATGGGCATTTGAAAAACCTGTTTCAAATGCTATTTCATAGGCCAGTTTATCCGTTGTTTTTAGTAATGCCTTTGCTTTCTTGATCCGTACCGCGGTCAGATATTTTACAAAATTCATGCCTGCTTCCTTTTTGAATAGTGCGCACAAATATCCCGTACTCACTCCTGCATGGCTGGCAGCTGTTTTTAAGGAAAGCCCCTCATCCGAATAGTTTTCTTCCACATAATCCTGGAGCCGTTTCAGTATTGATTTCGTATTAGTATTCTGTATGGCCTGCAGTTCCTTTGAAGCCTCAACGGCAAATTCCAATACCACCTGCAATTCATGTTCAAAGGCCTGTAGATTTTGTATGTCCTGAAATAAATTCATGCCGTGCTGCCAGGTTTCCTTCGACAATAGCTTTATTTCGGACAATTCCTTTAGGATGGATACAAGGATTTCTATACTGATCATCTTAAGGTTGGGAACGGAGATGCTCTTTTCCCGGAATATTTTATATTTTATCTTGCCGAAAACCTTGATAATATCGGACCTGGTCAGAAACTTAACCGCATAAATCAATTCGGTTATCTCATAAGCCGGGTAATAAAACAATTTTTCAACATGCTCCACGTCTAAAATGTCATACACTTCTTTACTTCCCAAGGAATACTTACACTCCATGGCTTTCTCTGCCTGGGAAAAGGATTTATTCAGTTCATCCAGTTGATTTACTGCACCGCCGAGGGAGCAGGTGACCTCCAGGTCGATGATGGAAAGGATTGTCTTCTGGATCACTTGCATGGTATCATATACAATCGAATGAATATCTTCTATGCTCTCCTCAAACTGGAACAGGATGAGTACCCTGTCATTGCCGTCATCAAAGATATAGTGCGTATCCCCGATCACATCCCTGGATATATTTTTTATGGCAAAAATGAGCACTTCGGCTTCATCATTATTCACTTCATTAAAATCCGGTTCAATAATACACACAATATAATTGCCGCATAGAAAATTTATCTCAAGGCTCCTGGCGCGCTTAATGCATTTTTCTTTTTCTGATTCCTGGAGACAGACCAGGGAATACAATGCATTTTCCCGGAGCTCAGGAATGGATTGGTAAAGCTGGCTCCTTATTTTTGAAATATAATTCTTCTGTTCCACCGCAAAATTTAGCTGTATGCATATTTTCTTCATCTCTTCATACAGCGTAGCTGCACCCACAGGCTTTAAAATATAGTTCTTAACCCCATAGTTAATCGCCTTTTGGGCATAATCAAACTCACCATACCCTGTTAATATAACGATATAGACCTCGGGATATTCCTGATGCAGGATCCGTGACAGCTCAAGGCCGTCAATAAAGGGCATGGCGATATCCGTAATCACCAGATCGACCTTTTCTTTTTCTAAAATGTTTAATGCATCCTGTCCGTCCTCAGCCTGTAATATTCTGGATAGCCCGATGGACTCCCAGTCTATCATTTTTGACATAGCATTCCTGACTAATTCTTCATCATCCACAAGCAATAATGTATACATGCTCCACCATCCCGCTTTCTCATATTAAACATGCTCCACAGCTTCCCCAAGCTGCGGACAAATCCTTCTCCATTATTCTGCCAGTTCTGACAGTAATACGATTTCCCACTATAATGTTCCTGCCTATAGGAATATTACCACAAACAATTCTAATTTCAAGTCAAAACCTGCAAACCAAATCATATATCTGTACCCCATACGCAAATAATAAATTTAATGGCAACTTTTGATCGCCAAATATTTGTAACATCCTTTTGGAGTAAGCTTATCGTCTACCCATTAAGGCACCGGCATCTCGGCGGTTTTACCATGATGAATAATTCAGGTTAAATATTCAAATAATTTAAATGATTTACAAGAATAGAATATTTTGTTTGATATTAATAAAATCAATTTACGCAAACATTTTGATGAAAGAGGCACAAGAAGTGAAGAAATCGCTAATTAAAAACACTTATTTAATGTATACCTTTTCGTTTTTACTCTTACTACCAATTATATTTCTACCCTTTATTCTGGAAGGCAGATCCTTTGTATGGCATGAAGATGGCCTATATCAACACTATCCCTTGCTCCAATATTATGGGAAGTTATTAAGGGGTTTACTGGCAGGACAAGGCTTTCCCATGGTCGATTATGAGCTGGGGTTAGGGTTTGATACGATAACAACCATTCATTATTATGCGCTGGGAGATCCAATTGCCCTATTAACCGTATTTATGACCCTGGAAAATGGAGCTGCTTTATATAATATACTGATTTTACTTCGGTTTTACCTGGTTGGGATCAGCTTCATCCTATTCTGCCGTTATTGGGGAAAGAAGGGCCTGGGAGTCAGTCTGGGCGCTTTACTATATACCTTTTGCGGTTATGCATATTTTGCCGGACTAAGACATCCCTTTTTTTTGAATCCTATGATTTATTTGCCACTTATCTTACTGGGATTAGAGAAAGTACTCCGTAAGCAAAAGCCCTATCTGCTAATAATCATGGTATTTATCACTACAATGAGTAATTTCTATTTTTTTTATATGCTTTCAATTATAGCGGTGATCTATGTGATATTCCGTTATTTTTATGTTTACTATAAAGGTGAGAAGAATATTTTTGCAGGGTTTTTAACTACCGGCTTGAGGGCAGGAGGGTATTATTTACTTGGCATAGCTATGGCCGGCATTATATTTATACCCATGGTATATGCATTTTTACAAAATGGCAGATTAAGCAGCAAACCGGAATTGGCAACAGGCTTCTTTCATTACGACAAAGACTATTATAGCCATCTTGTGCAGGCAATGTTCGTACCTGGGGTTAAATTAGGCTATTGGGTTGTATTAGCATTTTCCTCCGTGGCCATCATAAGTATAGCAATTTTATTTTGTAATAGAAAGTACCGGCAGCTGCAAATTATTTTTTTATTATGCTTTCTTGGGTTGCTGATACCTTTTTTCGGATATTTCATGAACGGATTTGCGTATTTGGCAAATCGCTGGGTGTTTTTAATCAGCTTTTTAATTGCTATTACCTTTACGGTGACCTATGATAAGCTATTTCAATTGGAGAAGAAGGAAAAGCTGCTATTATTAAGCGGTCTTATCATTTATGGGATATCCGCCTTTCTCATATCATCTGAAAGAGAAGTGAAATATGAATTTATTATAATATTTATTGTGATTACGTCAGTAATAATCCTTCAGCTAAGATGGTGCCAAGGTAAGGTCCTATTACAAAAAGCAACCTTATACGTGCTTGTACTTTTTACTCTTGGATTGAATGCTTATCTATTGTATTCCAGTGATTATAATAATTATGTAGACCGGTTTATTGCTCAAAATAAAGTTAATTCCTTTTCTGAAAAAGGAGCGTTGTCCTTAATTCCGGAAATTAAGGATAATTCCTTTTATCGAATTGAGACTTATGGCGAACATATACTGAACGACTCTATCAGAATTGGTTTTTACGAAGTAGCGGGATATTATAGTATCATGGATGGTGATATTGCATCCTATTTTAAAGATCTGGAATTATTAAACCAAAGATCTGCATTTCGTTTTGATAATTTGGATAACCGGACCATATTGGACGAGCTTGAAAATGTAAAATATTTTGCGACCACGAACAAAAAGGCAGTTCCATTTGGCTTTCAGCTAATAAATGAAACAGAAAAAGATAATGTTAGCTATTATCTTTTTAAAAATCAATACTCTTTACCGCTTGGATATGTGTATGATAACTACATGCTGGAAGAAGAATATAACAAATTAACATCTTTGGATAAGCAATCGGCAATGATGGACGCGGTTATTCTCAAGAAGGAAAGTGATTATGCCAAAAAACTAAATAGTAACTCGGAGTATGGGGTTGAAAAATTAGATGTTAATATTATTCCAGATAAAAATGTTGTAATTAATAATGATAAAATCCGGATAAAAAAAGCAGGAGCAGAGATAGTATTAGAGTTCAAAAGTAATCCCAATACGGAAACTTATGTCAGGTTCGATAATCTAAGAATTAAAAGTGGCCATGATAAAACTATTACCGTCAAGGTAAAAGGAAAAAATGGAGTAACAAAGAATGTAATTGTAAGGAATGAATATAATTTGTTCTACTTTGGCAAACAGGATTATCTTGTTAATCTGGGATACTATGAGGACGGAGAAACAAAGGCTACAATAACCTTTGGGGGACCTCAGACACTTTATTGCGATAATATTGAGATCTATAGCCTGGATATGAATTATTACAAAGCCAAGGCTGAAGAATTGGGGAAGTATTCCTTAACCGAAGCCAAGATAGGGAATAATTCCATTCAAGGAGATATCAACTTAGGACAAAAGGGGATTATGGTTTTTAGCATACCGTACAGCGCCGGATGGAAGGCATATGTGGACGGTGAGATAACAGAGATCCTTAGAGGAAATATTATGAATATGGCAATTCCTTTACCGGAAGGGGAACATCATATTACGTTAAAATATGAAACCCCCTATTTAAAAGTGGGAAGCATGGTATCGGCGGTTGCTTTTCTTATCTTTTTAGGAATAGTAATTTATAATAAGAAAAATATCAAGAAGGCAAAATCTATCAATCAGGACTATTAGAAGGAAAGTGTGATTTACAGTGGAAAAGATATCTGTTGTAGTACCCTGCTTTAATGAACAGGAAGCATTACCCCTGTTTTATATTGAAATTTGCAAAGTGGCAGACTCGTTAAAGCCCCTTGATTTTGAGTTCATTTTTATAAGCGACGGCTCTAAGGATAATACCAATCAAATCATGAAAAAACTGAATGAACAGGATCCAAGGGCACACTATGTCTCATTTTCCAGAAATTTTGGGAAAGAAGCAGCAATCTATGCCGGCTTAAAGAAATCAACCGGCGATTATGTGGTATTGATGGATGTAGATCTCCAGGACCCGCCGTGTTTAATTAGTCAAATGTACGATAGTATAAAAAACGATGGCTACGACTGCGTTGCTACCAGAAGAGTAAATAGGGAAGGCGAGCCGAAGATCCGTTCTTTTTTCGCTAAATGTTTTTATAAGCTGATTAATCAGATATCGGATACTGAATTCGTTGATGGAGCGAGGGACTACCGCATGATGAAACGCCAGATGGTAGACGCGGTGCTGGAAATGTCCGAATACAACCGCTTTTCGAAAGGGATATTCAGCTGGGTCGGATTTGAGGTTAAGTGGCTGGAATATGTGAATGAGCAGCGTGTTGCAGGAGAAACCAAATGGTCCTTCTGGAAATTATTCCTCTATTCCCTGGAGGGAATTATCGCCTTCTCAACAGTCCCTTTGTCCATGGCATCCTATATGGGAATTCTGCTCTGCTTTGTTGCGTTTATACTGATCATATTTATTATAGCGAAGACCCTGATATGGGGGGATCCTACATCCGGCTGGCCATCCCTTATCTGTATCATCAGTCTCATCGGCGGATTACAGATGCTGTGCATCGGAGTACTTGGCCACTATCTTTCCAGAACTTACCTGGAGACAAAGAAGAGACCGATTTATATTGTGAAGGAAGAAAAATGAGGATGAAATGCAAAGAGGTAGCCTATGTTTAAGAGCCTGTACCATAAATATAAAGAGATAATTTTATTCGCGTTCTTTGGCGGCCTCACGACCTTGGTTAATGTGGTGGCTTATTTCATCAGCTCAAGGCTGTGCCGCCTTAATGTAATCGCGAGTACAATTATAGCATGGGCCCTGGCCGTGCTGTTTGCTTATATAACAAACCGAAAATATGTATTCCAAAGCAAAAATACTACGGTAAAATCAGTTACGATGGAATTCGGGGCATTCATCAGCAGCAGGCTTTTGACCGGATTATTAGATCTCGCTATCATGTATGTTTTCGTCAAGCTGTTGGATCAAAATGATGTGGTAATTAAGATAATTTCAAATATAATCATTATAATTAGTAATTACCTGTTAAGCAGATTACTGGTTTTTAAGCAGCATCACACGAAGGATTGAAACGTATGATATTCCAGCTCCTTTAAGGACCCTGTAAATATTGCGTTTAACTCTCGACGTATTCTGCTTCCAGATTTTCTTTATATCTTTGCACCTTCTTATCCTTCAGAAAGAAGGCTAAAATCAAAGCAAGCATTGTTAATCCTAATATGAAGATAAACGTAAAATTAATTCCCTTTAACGTCGCATCCAGCACCCCGGACTGGTATGCTGCCTCATCTGTGCCGGACAATGCCAAGGCCGGGGCGTGAGCCGAGGCAACGTTTGACATCAGGGTTACAAGAACCGCAGCTCCCAGGGAGCCTGCTACCTGCCTTGACATGTTGACCACGGCAGTGCCATGTGTTATCAATTTATTTGGCAGGGCATTCATTCCCGCGGTCTGCATAGGCATCAGGGCAAGGGCAATACCAACATAGCGGATTGCACTAAAGAATGCAATGATAGCCACCGGCGTATCCCTTTGTAGCTGGATAAAGGGCAGGGTAGCGATGACCAGAAGAATGACGCCTGGAACGGCCAGACGTTTTATGCCATACCGGTCAAAGAGACGGCCTGAGATTAGGGAACCCAGAGCCATCAGCAAAGCTCCCGGAAGAAGTGCCAGTCCGCTGATAAAGGCTGACTTTCCAAGTACGGTCTGGAGGAAAATCGGCACGATAATCCCCACTCCTGCAAATGCTATATTTAAAATACTCCCAATTAGCGTGGTGAGTGTAAAGACCGGTGACCGGAAAACACGCATCTCAAGCATTGGCTGATCCAGCTTCAGCTGACGCACCACAAAGCATGCCGTTATGACCGCGCCTGTGAGGATTGCGGCAAGCACAAAGGGATCGTTCCATCCCTTCTTCCCTGCATTGCTAAACCCATACAGCACCAATCCAAATCCAGCAGTTGAAAGAATTATGGATAGGACATCTATCTTCGGATCCCTCTGGGGAATGACATCCTTAATAAAGACCGCAGCAAGAATGATATCTATTATGATAATCGGGACTAATATGTAGAAAAGATGATGCCAGCTCCAGGCATCGATAATAAATCCTGCCAGTGTTGGCCCAATGGCAGGAGCAAAGCAAATGACCAGCCCGTAGGCCCCCATGGCGGAGCCCCTCTTTTCCGGGGGAAAGACCATGAGAAGCGCCGTATTGATCAGAGGTGCAATAATTCCCGCCCCAATGGCCTGGACAACCCTGCCGGCAAGCAAAAAGCCAAAGCTTTGGGCTACGGCGCACAATACGGTACCAATCCCGAACATCAGCATCGAAAAGATGAATAATTTCCTCGTTGAGATTTTCTCCAGCAGCATCGCCGTAAGCGGTATCATAATTGCGTTCACCAGCATAAAGGCTGTCGTCAGCCACTGTACGGTGCTGGCCTCCAGCTGAAAATATTCCATAATCTTTGGAAGTGCCGTGGACAGGATGGATTGATTTAAGATTGTGACAAAGGAGCCGACCATCATTACAATGATTAATAATGATTTATGATAGGCTTTGCCGTAAATATCCTTCGCTGTCTGAGATTCCTTACTGATCCCTTCCTCCTTCACCATCCTCTACCTGTCCTCCCCTTCCATGATTTGTTGCAGGAAGCTCTCTTCTAAAAAGCTAAATTCCTCTTCCGCATATATTTTTCTCACCCAAGCACACCATTGCAGATCCATCTCCGCCCTCTGCAATCCCCTTTGGATCAGGATATATGAGCCAAAGATCGAAACCGGCGCATGCTCCGGATTTTCCTGGAACACTGTTCTGATTCTGGTCAAATTCTTGCGGTGCATCTCTATTTTCTTGTGGCACCGCTCTTCACACGCTTCCAGGAGTTTTCCTGCCGCTTCTTCATCCATGCACTTGATACAGTACAGTTTTAAAGTCATCTCATCCCTGACTACCTCCTCGGAGGTCTCGGAGATAAACCATGCACGCAGCAGCTCCCTGCCCTTGTCTGTCAGGTTGTAAATCTTTTTATCCGGCTTTCCCATCTGCTCAACCAGGGTTAATTCAATACAGCCCTCTGCCTCAAGCTCTGATAGTAAAGGGTATATGGCACTGTGGGTAGACCGCCAGAATTTATTAATTTTGATAGTCAGGTCATAGCCGGTCATCGGCTCTGTTGACAATAAGCTTAAAAGTCCGTAGGATAATTTGTTCATTTCCTGCATCTCCATTTTCATTCATCGTTTTTTACGCAATAATTCATATGTCGTTTCTGACATATGAATTATATTACACGGGAGGCTCATATGTCAATAGTGACATATGAGCCTCCCATCTGCTTCCTCTTTGATATTTTGTGATTAATCGTTTGCAGGCATCATTTGAGCCAGCAAGGATAAATCGGATGGATCGAAGAATTTTTGCACAAACCGTTTCCTGAACTCCTCAGTAGGAGCTGAGGCTTCCACTGTTTCAGCCATTATTTCAGGCGGAATTGCTGCATTAAGGGATGCTATATACCCGAAAGCTTCTTTACGCCGCTCATCACCTTGGGGATTCCAACCGCTTTCAGGAACAAATTCCATATCTGAGGGATGGTAAGCTTCCAGAAATCCGCGCAGTCTCTGCACAAAACTATCGTAATCACGCTTTTCACTCCACATCAGCTCGGCGGCAGCGTATAGCCTTGGGAAAAGCCTTTTCTGAAGTGCACCGGCATCCGGCAGATGCTCGGACCACACACAGACCTCTACGCCAGACAATGATGGACAATCCGCATAATCGGTGCCGCCAATATCCAGGGTACCCTCATAAAGACGAAGCAGTGATGTCATAGCATGTGGATAATCTAAATAATAGTTGAACATATCAGAATAGATGAATTTTCCCCCATTGCCGATAAACTGCTTCATGTGCTCTGCGCCGCCCACCGTCCAGTATTGGACGGTCACATTTGTGTTAAGGTTTGCTGCCTCCAGCGATTCATTCCAGCAAACGGCTTCCTTTCCCCGCTTTGCAAGCATCTCTACCAATCGGTTGCTGAAATAACCTTGTAGCTCGGTCTCGTTATAAAGACCTTCTTTTTTAATTTTTTGCTGGCAGCAGCTGCACTTTTTCCATTCCTTTTTTGGCGCTTCGTCACCTCCGATATGAAATTTGTTGGAGGTAAAGAGCGGACAAATCTCATCCAAAAGCTCTTCGAGCAGTTTGTAAGTAAGATTATTGCCGGCGCAGAGGATTACCGGGTAGATACCGCCGCAGGTGGCAACCTTTACTTCTTTGCCGGAGCAGCTGTATTGGGGATAAGCGGCAAGCAAAGCCGAGACATGGCCCGGCAAATCAATCTCCGGAATTACCTCAATACCTCTGGAGGCCGCAAAAGCAACAATATCACGAATTTCTTTTTGCGAATAATATTCTTTTCCGTGCTGTTTATGAAGCTTTGGGAACTTTTTGCTTTCGATCCTCCAGCCCTGGTCATCGGTGAGGTGCCAGTGGAAAACATTCATTTTTACCAATGCCATCTGCTCAATAACCCGCTTTATTTCCGGTACAGGGAAAAAATGTCTGGCACAGTCCACTAAAAGCCCGCGGTGTGAATAACGTGGTTTATCGTGGATTTGGCAGCAAGGAATTTCACCGCCCTTACTTATAAGCTGATACAATGTTGTTAGCGCATTGATGACAGCCCTTTCATCAGCGGCCTTTATTGCAATGCCGTTTTTTGATACCGACAGCCCGTATTCCTCCGTGCCATAGCTTACTTCCCGCTGTAGAAGAATATCATTGCCATTTGATTTGCTTTCCTGCCGTAATCCGGTGCGTTCAAGAAAAGCCTGGACACTTTTCTCACTAAACGTGCCAGTACCGATGGAAATGCCCTTGTTTTGCAAAGTATAGCTACCATCGGTAAACTCCGCTGCACCATTAGGTTTGGGAATTAAATTCATAAATCCGTTCTCCTTTCTTTGTGTGTGGTGGGCGCCGGTTACCACCGCGTCCCATTTATATGCTTCCATTTTCCCACTTCCTTTTTGCTGCTTCCTTTTTCTTACTTCCTTTTCACGTGTATCTTTAAGCTATTGGTACTAATTTTATGACCAATTTGATAACAGGATAACACAAATCAGCTTAAACAGATATCAAAATCACGGCATGACTTTCGGTAATACGGCTATAATTTGAAATTCAGATAAATTAATCAAAATCCCACTATGATTATTCAGTACTTTTTTGCCGGTAAGCGCTGGGCGTCATACCATGCTCCTGCTTGAATGAACTTATAAATTGACTTTGCGAAGAATAGCCCAGCAAAAATGCAATATCGGCAATCTGCTTATCAGAAAATTTCAACAAGGTTTTTGCTTCCTTCATCTTTATGTGCCGGGTGTATTCCACAACCGTCATGCCGGTTTCCTGTTTGAACCGCCGCATAAGTGTGTCTGGATGGAGATATTCCTTCCCGGCCAGCTCTGACACCGTCACACGTCTGTGCACATTAGCGACAATATGCCCACAACAGCGGTTTATCAGCTGGCTGTATTTCAGCTTAAACTGGTTATTTTTTACTCTGCTTGCAAAATCTATAACTGCCCGGCGCTGAATTGTCGTTACTGCGGCCATATCCTTTGACTGTTCAATTTGCAGGATGTAATAATCGCTAAGCGGAAAGGCTATTTCCACCGGCAAGCCGCCACTCACGGCAGCTCTTGTAATGAGCGCTATAGCAACAATCATCGTATTCTTGCAGGTTCGCAATTCGTCAGGACCCAAATTGGCAAATTCTACTGCAATTGCTGTCATCTTTTTGCCCAGCATATCCGTATCGCCATTCCTAATACCCTCGCATAACAATTTCTCGGCCTCAATCTCGTTTTTAAAGACACGCCGCTGCATATTATATATATCTTCCTCGCTCATCTTAATTTCAAACAAATGGGTTAATTCCTTCGGCAGCCCGAGGGCTGTAATGTCCGCCTTCGTACCATAAATCAGATGATAGAGCAAAGAATACAGGTTTATCAACATCTGGTAAGATACTATGGGCACGCGTGCGTATTCATCCGCAATGGCACCGGCATCAATGGCAGACAGCCTTTTTTTGTAATAATGCCCTATAATTTGTTCACGGGAAACCGCAGCAATGAGAACCGGCCCCAAAATATAGACAATATCGCTGCCACTGGACTTTGCAGGAACCGCAATCCAAAAGCAATTAACCTCGTTAGAAATCTGCAAAGGCTCCCCGAGCTTTACAACTTCTTCCATTCTATCTTGTATTTTTTCTCTTGTGAAAAGAAGTTCAATGTTCAAGCCGCACGTCGGAAGCTTTTTAAACCTTCGTCCTCTTACGTCATAAATACTAAGCAGAACGCCATTGGTATCTTTAATAGCGTTAGCAAATAGCCTGATGATTTTTTCGTTATCTTTATTATTCATTTTGCTCCCCGCATAAAGAATTTTCATGTATTATAAAGAGTGTACAGGTTCAGAATAATATGCCTTATAGCGTTTGTCAATTCATATGGGTTCTGATAAATCATTCCGCCCCTCCGGGATAAACTAATAATTATGCCGCCGGCATGATGATTTCCATTATACCTATTATCATTGTCTATATCATGTTCCAAAGCAGCTTTCAAAGCGGAATCACCACCGGCCCAGTGAAGTGGTAAATTTAACACAGCCTCCCATTTAATAAACTGTTAATAGTAAATTAAATGGGAGGCTTTTATGCATGGCTTTCTTTTATGGCTCTCTTTTATTGTTCTCTTTGTTGTTCTCTTTTATTGTTTCTCTTTTATTTCTTTCTTCTATTACTCTCTTCTATTTCTACCTTCTATTTCTACCTTCTATCTCTTCCTTCTGTCTCTTCCTTCTGTCTCTTTCTTCTATCTCTCTTCTATAGCTTACCCATAATCTTCTCTTCAAAAAACTCATTTACCTTCTCCGGTTCAACCCTGAAGTTTTCTCCGTCAACAGATATCGAAACACCCTTACACTCGCACTGCTTCATACAAAAATATGCTTCCAGGTCTACCCTGTCATGGAGTGCATGCTCTTCCATCAGCTGTTGTATGCCCTGCACCACATTGTAGGAGCCGTTCAGGTGGCAGGAGGTGCCGATACAAACCCTTACTTCAACCATACTATTCCTGCTCCTTTCCATGTGCCCCGCTGTAATCCACATGCAATAGCTCGTGAACCCTACCCCTTAGGATACCATTATAAAGTGACATCATCAGCGGATTCTCTTCAGCAAATTTGATATTGCACATCTTGTCAGCCGCATACAAGCCTTTACCACGGTTTTCCCTCACCTTAGTCTCTGCAAATGGCTGACCCGCGCCGCAGACACAGCCGCCGGGACATGCCATCACCTCTACAAAGTCATAATGGGCTCCGGCTTTTATCCTGTCAATTAAATGGGACGCGTTCTTTAAGCCGCTGGCTACTGCGATCTTAACCTCCCTGTCCCCATACATTACCGTAGTTTCCTTGACACCCTTCATACCTCTGACGCCTGCATAGGAGATGGAGATCAGGGCTCCCTTTGACTTATCCGCCGATAGCCGGCGCAGCACAGCTTCCGTTACACCGCCGGTAACACCAAAGATTACTCCCGCACCGGTCATAGTTCCAAAGGGCATATCCACTGCCTCCGGCTCAAGCTCGTTAAATAATAAGCCTGACTCCTTGATCATCTGGATTAATTCCTGCGTTGTGATGACATAGTCCACATTGGGCTGGCCGTCCACCTTAAATTCATCCCTTCCCGCCTCATGCTTCTTCGCGGTACAGGGCATAACTGCCACATGCACATGGCGGCGGCTGGAGCTGCCGGACTGGTCCTTAACAACAGATGCCAGCATCTGCATCGGGGAGCGGCAGGTTGATACATTCGGCAGCAGCTCCGGATAGTTCTTCTCACAATATTGGATCCAGGCAGGACAACAGGAGGTGAACAGCGGGATATTTTCATTGTTTTGCAGGCGTTTTAAGAACTCACTCGCTTCCTCCAGCACAGTTAAATCCGCACCTGTGCTTGTATCATAAATCTCATCAAAGCCCATCCGGCGTAGAGCCGCAACGATTTTTCCCATGGCATTCTCATCCGCTTTCATGCCCATTTTCTTGCCAAGGCCGACACGCACTGCCGGGGCGATCTGGACCGTTACCTTTGTACCTGCATCATCCAGCGCCTGCCATACCTTCTGGGTATGATTTTTTACTACGATTGCTCCCGTCGGACATACTGCAGCACATTGGCCACAGCCAACACAATTTGTCTCCGCAATCGGAATCTCAAAGGCGGTGCTGATGGTCATCTTGGAACCGCGGTGTGCAAAGTCAATTGCCCCCACGTTCTGGATCTCGTTACAAATCCTTACGCAGTCACCGCAGAGGATGCATTTGTTTTCATCTCTTGTAATGCATACGGAGGAGTCATCCAGCTTTGGCTGCTCCGCAGTATTTGGAAACCGAACCCCTGTGATATTAAATCTCATAGCCAAATCCTGCAGCTTACATTTTCCATTGTTGCTGCAGGTCGTACAGTCACGGCAATGGTTTGCCAGCAGCAGCTCTAAGATATTTTTACGGTACCTGCGAAGGCGCTCTGTATTTGTCTTGATATTCATGCCTGCTTTGGGAATCGTGGAACAGGCTGCA
>JARKQP010000390.1 GCA_029974875.1 Mobilitalea sp. | reverse complement strand
CAGCAGGATTATATCGGGAGCCCTGGCAAAAAGCAGGTATCCTGCAAGGGCTATTATGCGGGATGATTATAGGCAGATTGATGCAGCAGCCGTCCTTCAAAGCGGCGGCGGTGTCCAGGTTGTGGATAAAGAATACAGGGTGGTGTACTCGGAGGGAGTGGATACCCTTGGGAAAGCCAGGCTGAGTGCGGCCGAGTTTACGGATTTTCTGGTACAGAGCAAGGACAGCAGGACGGCCTACCATTACGATATTCTTTACAATTCACGGGGCGGGTTCTGGCTCATTGTCACCTTTCCTACCTCCCTCCGGCTGGACTTTTCCCTTGTGTTCAACAAGAAAGCGGCCCCGGGGGATTTTGCCCTGGTGGCCGGTGTAATAATTGGGGTGGTCCTGGCTTATCTTCTCTTATTGGCGGCAGTTACCTTTATTTATTCCAGAATGACAGCCTCCAATATTACCGGACCGCTGCGGAAGCTGTGCGATGGTACAAGGCTGTTGCGGGAAGGGGATTATTCCGCACGGGTTGACCTCCGTCTGAAAAATGAATTTGCGGAGCTGCAGGACACCTTTAACGACCTGGCTGCCAGGATCGAGAATGAGGTAGCGCTCAGGGAAAAGTCGGAGATTGACAGAAGGCGGCTGGTTCTTGACATTTCCCATGACCTGAAAAATCCGCTGGCCAGCATTTCCGGTTATGCGGAGCTTTGCCTGAAAAGTCCGGATCTGACTGTGGAGGAGCGGGAGGCATACCTGCGGGTAATATTAAATAACAGCCAAAGGACAAATCTCCTGCTTACGGAGCTGTTTGAGCTTTCCCAATTAGACAGTCCGGAATTTGCCCTCAGGCTGGAAAGAAGTGATCTCTGTGAATATCTCAGGCAGGCTTGCGGTGGACTTATATCCTTCTGGGATGCTGCCGGCTTTGGCTACGAATTTGATATCCCGGAGAAGGGTATGTATGTGATGCTTGACCCGGATAAATTCAACCGTATCCTTCAAAACCTTTCGGATAATGCGGTCCGTTATAATCCAAAAGGCACGATGGTCAGTCTTGGGGTGTACGAGGAGGATGGACAGGCTGTCCTCCTGTTTAAGGATAATGGGTGCGGGATCCCCGCCCATCTGGCAGAGGATATATTTAAGCCCTTTGTCAGGGCGGACAGCTCCAGGAATTCCTCCACCGGTGGCAGCGGCCTCGGTCTTTCCATTGCAAAGAAAATTGCCATAGCCCACGGAGGGGATTTGATGCTGCGTTCCGACGGAGGGCAGGGGTGTACCTTTGTGGTTGTGCTTCCTCTGATTTAAGGTAAATTTAAGGTTAAAAAGAGCTGTATTTTAGGTTCGCTTGCTATAATAGTGGCAGCGGGTTGTAAATACGGCTTTTTTATTGAAAAGAAGCCGGCACCTTTGAAAGTAGTTTATCCATCTATATCAAAGAATAACGGAGGATTTAAGGGTGAAAGAAAAACAAATAATAAACGAAGGGAGGTTCGGGTCCATGCCAGCACTTTCATGGCATTTTGTGCGGTATAACGGCAATGCCCATAATGATGGGCATGGACATAATTATGTTACAGATAATCATATTTTTACTTTTGGCGCTTTTATCAGCCTTTGCGCTTGCCGGTGTTGTTATCCTTTCCATCCGCCTTCTGGTCAGCCGGATCAGAAAGAGAGAAGATCCGAAAGGGCTTGCCCGGTGGAAAAGGGGGATGCTGGTTTTCACCGCAGCTACAGTCCTGAATGTAGGGCTGGTAGTCATCTCCCAGCTTAGCGCATCAACTCCCCCGATCCATGATGGGAGCGGGAATGTCCCGGCAAACAGCATAACGGAGCTGACCCAAATCGAGCTGAACGGAAGAAAGCAGTGGATCAGTATCCGGGGGGTGGATAAAAGTAAGCCAGTCCTGCTGTTTTTGGCAGGAGGTCCCGGTGGGACGCAGATGGCGGCAGTCAGGCATGAATTATCCGAGCTGGAAAAGCATTTTCTTGTTGTCAACTGGGATCAGCCCGGCTCCGGGAAATCCTATTACGCAGAAGCTGCCTCAAATATTACAGTAGAAACCTATATACAGGATGGGCACGCCCTGACTGGATACCTGAGGGAACGCTTTGGGGCAGATAAGGTCTACCTGGTCGGTGAATCCTGGGGCAGCGCCCTGGGGATATTCCTGATTGACCGGTATCCAAAAGACTATCATGGGTTTATCGGCACAGCGCAAATGATTGATTTTGCCAAAACCGAAGAGATGGATTACGTGAAAGCCATGGAAATAGCGGGGGAGAGAAAGGATGCTGCCCTGCTAAAGAAACTGGAGAAGAACGGGATGCCGCCCTACTACGGCAAAAATGTGACCTGGAAAAGCGCAGTATATCTGAATTATCTCAGCGCCTATATGGCCGGCAACCCTGAGATCCATAATCCAGGCTATAATACCTTCCGTGACATATTTTCTCCGGAATACGGGCTGCTTGATAAGATCAATTTCTTCCGCGGGATTATCAGCACCTATAACTATGTTTACCAGCAGCTATATGACATTGATATGAGGGTGGATTACACCGTACTGGAGGTTCCTGTCTACTTCTTTGAAGGCAGGCACGATGTCAACGCACCGACCTCCCTGGTGGAGGAATACCTGGAGGTGCTGGAAGCTCCGGTAAAAGAAATCGTTTGGTTTGAGCATTCAGGTCACAGTCCATGGATCAACGAGCGCGGCAAATTTGTAAAGGAGCTGCTTGCACGCTTTTTCCCGGAGGGGCAATAAGATCAAGGAGTAATGGGGTGGATTCCTGGAATGCCACCCCTTATTTTTTATTACAAATATTGCTCATTGGAAACCTTAGATTGAATTTGATTTTTATGTAAGTTATGGTATAATTATCGACGGGTGTACTACTAACCTCCATCAAGAAGCCTTGACCGAAAACTCCCGGTAAAAGGTCATATACGAAAGTCTTCCCTGGATTTTTCGGTTAAGGCTTCTAAATGGAGGTTAGTATAAATTTAAAATCTAAGATGAGGTGAATAAGATGAAATGTAATGTTTGTGGAAGACAGACCATGAATGAAGAAGCTAATTTTTGCGAATACTGCGGAAGCTCATTCCGAGAACATATGCATCAGCAGCCAACAGCTCCAATGCCGCCCCAGAACCAGGGCAATCCCTACAATGGAGCGCCGGTTCCGCCGAATATGGCACCGGATGGCATGATGTACAATAACCCAGGTATGGAGCCTTCGGAAAAGCCGACCTCCTTTTTGGATTGGCTGGGTACTTATGGAATTATGTTGATTCCCTGCGTAGGTTGGCTGGTATTTATCATAATGCTGTTCGTCTGGGGCTTTGGAAATAATGCTTCTACCAGTAAGAAAAACTGGGCAAGGGCTACGTTGATCTACGTGGGAGTAATTCTCATACTGGTTATCATTTATCTGGCACTGGTTATGCCGCTTTATATGGATATCTATCAACAGATGATGAATGGCACCTTTGATATGAACAATTACTACAACGGCCTGAATAATAGCATTAACTAGTGTTATAAACTAGGATAAAGAGGACTTATGATTATGCAGCTGTTCTCCTGGTAGTATTAACTAATGTTATAAATTAAGGAAAACGGGAAATTGCGAAGCTCTGGGTTTATGCTCCTAGATAGGATATATCTGCAGCCGCCGCAATTACCTGGGCAAAAGGAAAATATG
>JARKQP010000389.1 GCA_029974875.1 Mobilitalea sp. | reverse complement strand
GCAAGCTACTCAAGGGGACAGGTAACTGTGACCTTTGATGGAAGCCTGACCAGTATCCAGGAAATACAAAGGGTTATCGAAGCCGAGGGCTATCAGGTGAAAACCCAGGAAAGCCTCAAGGCCAGCCCTGGAACAAGCAATACCAAGGAAAAGAGCGGGCATCAGGGAAACAAATCAGAAGGCCGGGATGTCACGGACCTGATTGGAATTATTATCATCCTTTTTGCAATGTACATGGTGGCAAATCATTTTGGGCTGTTTAACATTTTTAATTCCTTTCCCACGGCTGAGGAAGGAATGGGATATGGGATGCTCTTTCTAATCGGAGCCTTGACTTCGGTGCATTGTGTGGCCATGTGCGGGGGCATCTGCTTATCACAATGTGTCCCGGCAAAGGAAGGAACCTTCATAGGCAGGTTTTCAGCCATGAAACCCAGCCTTCTCTACAATTTTGGACGGGTGGTTTCCTATACGGTAATTGGCGGTATCGTGGGTGCGGTCGGCTCCGTGGTAAGCTTTTCAGGAACCATGAAGGGGATTGTACAGATCCTGGCCGGTGTATTTATGGTAATTATGGGGTTGAATATGTTAAATATATTCCCGGGGCTGCGCAAGCTGAATCCGAGAATGCCTAAGGTTTTTGCAAAAAAGATATACGCCGGAAGCAGCGGCAAGGGTCCACTTTATATAGGATTATTGAACGGCCTGATGCCCTGCGGGCCATTGCAGGCAATGCAGCTCTATGCCCTGTCCACGGGCAGCCCCATCAAGGGTGCTTTATCCATGTTCCTGTTCAGTATAGGCACGGTGCCGCTAATGTTTGCCTTTGGAGCCTTAAGCAGCTTCCTGAGCAAGAAATTTACGTCTAAGATGCTGACTGCCAGTGCAGTATTGGTAGTATTCTTAGGAATCTTCATGTTCAACAACGGTGTCGGATTGTCGGGAATTGTATTACCGGCCTTTCCGGCGTCAGCGGATACGAAGCAGAAAGCAAACCTGGCATCGGTTGAGGGTGACATACAGGTGGTAACCTCGGGAATCACCTCCGGCAGCTATGAACCGATTATCGTCCAGAAGGGTATTCCGGTGACATGGACGATACAGGCGGAAGACGGGGAGCTAAACGGCTGCAATAACAGCATCCTGGTCCAGAAATACAGTATACAGAAGAAACTTCAAATTGGTGATAACGTTGTAGAATTTACTCCCACAGAAAGCGGCACGGTACCCTTTAGCTGCTGGATGGGTATGATCCGGAGTAAAATCACGGTGGTGGATGATCTGGGTAATGTGGACAGCAGCACGATTGCTGACGCAGGCAGTGTCAGTTCCTCCTCTGCCGGAGGCTGCTGTGGAGCCGGAGGTGGTTCCGTAAGCAAAAACGACAGCAGTTCAAATAGTGATTCAAGCGGTGTGAATAATTCAGGCAGTACAGCTTCAAGCAGTAATTCAAGCACTGGAAACGGAGATCCTGACAGCAATTCAAACGGACTAAAGGATTTTAATAACCTACTGGATGCGCAGATTCCGACGGATGAGATTGCAGTTGCAGCGGTGAATGGGGATGGAACCCAGAAGGTGGAGCTGGTTTATGGAAGGAACGGCTTTTCCCCGGCAGTTATCGTGGTCCAGGCAGGGCTTGAGACCGCTTGGAACATTCAAGGGAAGGACGTGGACAGCAGTAAGGGTACGTTGATTTTCCCTTATTATTCAGCACAGTTAGAGGTAGCGGAGGGAGAAAACTTGGTCCGTTTCATCCCAGACCAGGATTTTGAATTCCTTTCCTCGGATGGCTCCTACTACGGCTATGTAAAGGTAGTGGAGGATATTAATCAAATCGATGAGGCAGCGGTAAAGAAAGAGGTATCAGAATATATACCCACAGGATTAAGCGGGGTAAGTTCCGGTGCTTCCTGCTGTGAATGATGGGTTAAGCCATAGGTAAACTTTAATAGGACGAAAAGGAGATTAATCGTATGAATAAGAATACAAACAAAAAATTAGACCTGAAAAAACTGGGCATGATAATAGTTGCGGCAGTTGCCCTTGTTGCCATTGCCTACAGCTTAAGAACACCGGATTCCTCAGGCGCCGGGGAGAATTCCGAATTAAGAAAGAAAGCGGTTAAGGATAGTGACATAGTAATCCAGACAAAGGATATTACTGAGACACCAAGCTATTATCCGGCCAATATCCAGGGCGTTGATTTAGAGGTGATTGCGGTAAAAGCTTCCGATGGTACGATACGTACTGCTTTCAATACTTGCCAAGTATGTTATAATTCAGGTAAGGGCTATTACGAGGCGGACGGAAATGAACTTGTATGCCAGAACTGTGGTAACCGTTTTAAGATGGATGATGTTGAGGTAACGAGGGGCGGCTGCAATCCGGTACCGATCACACAGGAATATAAAACAGTAGCTGACGATACAATAACGATATCAAAGGACATATTAGCACAGGCTACAACAATCTTTGCTGAATGGAAGTAATATAAGTTATGAGAAGTTGTTTTTTAACTTCTCATAAGAGGCGCGGCTTTTTCGCGCCGTACATCCCGATTATCGGAACATGTATTTGGTTCCGATAATATAAACTGTGAAAATATAGTGGAAGAGAGGTTGAAGGGACATGAATAAAGAAACAGTTAAAATAAGCGGAATGACCTGTGCAGCCTGCGCCGCAAGAGTGCAAAAGGCAGTGGGTAAGGTGGAAGGGGTCATGGATGCCAGCGTAAATTTTGCCACTGAGAAATTAGTGGTAGAATTTGATGGGGCAGCAGTGGATATGGGAGCCATCAAGGGAGCGGTAGAGCAGGCCGGATATGGTGTTGTTGAAGATAGTAAATCAAACCAGGTAACCATTCCCATTGGGGGGATGACCTGTGCAGCCTGTGCCCAGAGGGTGGAGAAAGCCCTTGATAAGCTGGAGGGCGTTACAAAGGTGTCCGTTAATCTGGCTACGGAGAAGGCAACTGTGGAGTATGATCCCCAGGTAATCCGCCTTTCCGCCATCAAGCAGTGTATTGAGAAGGCCGGATACCAGGCCTTGGAGATTGATAAGAATACGGTTGACAAGGATAAACTAAGGAAAGAAAAAGAGATAAGAACGCTTTGGATAAAATTTATCGTGGCATCCGCCTTTGGCTTGCCCCTCTTATATTTTGCCATGGTTCCCATGGTGTCCTGGTGGCCTTTCCCGGTACCGGCGGCACTTAATCCGATGATTTTCCCCCTGCGCTTTGCCCTGCTGCAGATCACTTTGGTGATACCGATTATTATAGCAGGCTACAGGTTCTATACGGTAGGCTTTAAAGCCCTGGTCCAAAGGAGCCCTAACATGGATTCCCTGGTAGCAATCGGTACCTCGGCAGCTATTATTTACAGCGTATATAATACATTTCAAATTGCAAATGGCAACTTTGGTGCGGTGGAAGGGCTATACTACGAAACGGCAGGTGTGATTATAGCCCTGATCCTGTTGGGTAAATCCCTGGAGGCTGTTTCAAAGGGCAAGACCTCGGAAGCCATTAAAAAGCTCATGGGCCTGGCTCCGAAGACCGCAATTGTAATAGAGGATGGGAAGGAGCTGGAGGTTCCCATCGATGAAGTGGAGATCGGAAATATCATACTGGTCAAGCCCGGTGATAAAATACCGGTGGATGGTGTTGTACTGGAAGGAACGACCTCTGTGGATGAGGCGATGCTAACCGGTGAAAGTATGCCCGTTGACAAAAAATCAGGTGATAAGGTGTATGCGGCCAGCATCAATAAAAATGGTATGATCAAGTTCCAGGCAACCAAGGTAGGCAGTGATACGGCCTTGGCCCAGATCATTAAGCTGGTGGAGGATGCCCAGGGCTCCAAGGCTCCCATTGCCCAGATGGCAGACATTGTTTCCGGATATTTTGTTCCCATTGTATGCAGCATAGCACTTCTTGCATTTTTGGCCTGGCTGGTTGCAGGGGAGCCTTTGGCCTTTGCAGTGACCATCTTCATCTCCGTACTGGTAATCGCCTGCCCTTGTGCCCTGGGGCTTGCAACTCCCACGGCAATTATGGTAGGAACAGGTAAGGGGGCAGAGAACGGGATCCTGATTAAGGGCGGCGAGGCCCTGGAAACAACCCATAAGATTAATACGATTGTATTTGATAAAACCGGTACGATTACAGAGGGCAAGCCGGAGGTAACTGATATTGTTCCTGCCAAAGGGGTAAAAAGTGAACGGCTGCTGCAGCTTGCCGCCTCGGGAGAAAAAGGCTCGGAGCACCCTCTTGGTGAAGCGATTGTGCGCGGAGCCGAAAAGGAAGGCCTTGAGATGCTGAAGGTCCAGCAGTTTGAGGCAATCCCGGGACATGGTATCGAGGTCGTGATCGAGGATAGGAAGATCCTGATCGGAAATAAAAAACTGATGGAGGACCGGCAGATATCCCTGGAGACCCTCAGGGAAACCTCCGACCGGTTAGCAGGGGAAGGCAAGACACCTATGTATATCGCAATGGACGATGTGCTGTCCGGTATCATTGCAGTAGCTGACGTTGTGAAGGAGAGCAGCGCTAAGGCAATTAAAAAGCTCCAGGAAATGGGCATTGAGGTTGCCATGATCACAGGTGATAACCGTAAAACTGCGGAAGCCATAGCAAGACAGGTAGGAATTGACCGGGTGCTTGCAGAGGTATTGCCCCAGGATAAATCCAATGAAGTGAAGAAGCTTCAGGCTGAAGGCAAGAAGGTATGCATGGTAGGGGACGGAATTAACGATGCACCGGCGCTGGTCCAGGCGGATATTGGCATTGCAATCGGATCTGGTACGGATGTAGCTATGGAATCGGCAGATATTGTACTGATGAGGAGCGACCTGATGGACGTGCCCACAGCAATTAAGCTGAGTAAAAGTACCATCCGTAATATTAAGCAGAACCTGTTCTGGGCTTTTGGCTATAATGTGGCGGGAATCCCCATTGCTGCAGGTATCCTGCATCTGTTTGGCGGTCCCTTGCTCAACCCGATCTTTGCAGCTGCTGCCATGGCCTTTAGCTCCGTATCCGTTGTGAGCAACGCATTACGGCTGAAAAGGTTCAAGGCATATAAATAACATAACACAGGTGCCCGCAGGTAGGATTCTTCCGGTACATGGAGGCATCCATATAAAATAACTTAAGTAGGAGAGTCGCTAATGGTTAAAAAAATATTATTATCAGCACTATCGGTCGCTGCAATCCTTGGTCTTACAGCTTGTGGTAAGCTGGACGTTATAGGGGATGACTCCATAAAATCTTTTGATGCGGTAGTAAATCTTCTGGGAGACCAGGTTACGGAGGATACTGAATTTGGAGGGTGGGCCTTAAGTGCACCGGACGGGGAGGCCAGCTTCCTTTGGAGTAAGGATTATAGTAAAACAACCTCAAATGACGTGCAGCTGGCGGTAAAAGCGCAGCCATTTATTGCTGCAGGGCTTGATGTGGATAAGCTGCCGCAAGGGATTTTGGTGGGTGACGAGCTGATCCTGGGAACCGAGCTGGGAGACGATGCTATTACCTATTCCGGCGAGGCAGCACCCCTTAGCTCCTATGAGCAGCTCGTGAAGCTGTACCGTTACAATATCAGCTACCACACCGCCTTAGACCATTATGGCGTAAAATTATCCGGTGGCAATATGTTTGAATGGGCTAAGGACATGAAAACCAATGACAAGGATATTGTATTCGTATTGAACCCGGATATTTTCCTCGAAGCCGGTGTTGATCCCTCCAAGGTAGAGGGCTGGGTATTTGCCCAGGTAGAAACCATGGATGATAACGGAAAAGAGATGAAGGTAGATAAATTTTTAAAGCCCTTTGATCTGGATGGGCAGCCCGCACCATCGAAATAAGCCCGGAGGTGGGAGATGAATCAGGGGAAGAAAATATTAGTTGTTGAAGATGAAGAAAAAATATTGGGTGTGGTGAAATCCTTCCTGGAAAGCAAGGGCTTTTTAGTGGTGGCCGCAATGGACGGGAAAAAAGCATTGGAATTATTCGACCGGGAGGACATTTCCCTGGTTTTGCTTGACCTCATGCTGCCGGAGCTGTCAGGGGAGGAGGTGTGTATCCAGCTGCGCAAAAGATCCCGCGTCCCCATTATTATGCTGACGGCAAAATCAGATGAGGCGGATCTGCTTACGGGACTTGGCATAGGGGCTGATGATTATATTACAAAGCCCTTTAGCTTAAAATCGCTCTATGCAAGGATAGAGGCAGTAATGCGCAGGTCAAGTGATGACCTCCTGCCCCTGACGGGAAGAACCTACCGGGAGGGGGATCTGACCGTGGATTTTGGGAACCATACCATCCTCAAGCAGTCGGAGGAAGTGAAATTAACGCCAAATGAATTTAAGCTTTTGGCGACTCTGGCCAGATATCCCAATAAGGTCTTTACAAGGGATGAGCTGATTACCTCAGCCCTGGGTACGGGCTTTGAGGGCTTTGACAGAACCATCGACAGCCACATCAAGAATTTGCGGCAGAAAATTGAGACAGATCCGAGAAACCCTGTCTATGTAAAAACAATCCATGGGGTCGGCTATAAATTTGGAGGTGAGTAATTGAAGCAGAGCCTTAAGACACAATTGTCTACCACAATACTGGTCATAGTATTGCTGGCCATTGCAGTAGTCAGCCTGCTTGCCAATATCTTTATTAACCGGCAGTTTACCTCCTATGTATCAAAGCAGCAGGAGCTTGAGGCACAGATTATAACCTCCACGATCAGCCAGCAATATACCCAGTTCACAGATAAGTGGGATACGGATTTTGTCCATGCAACGGGAATGTATGCACTTTACGGGGGCTATATCGTAAAGGTATACGATAAACAGGGGGCAATCATATGGGATGCCCAGTCCCATGATATGAGATTATGCAATCAAATTATGGATGAGATAGCAAACCGCATGAAGATTGAATATCCCCAGCTGAACGGGGAATTTACGGCGAAGAGCTATCCCCTGGTGAAGGACGGTAAGACAGTTGGGCATATCAGCATCAGCGCCTTTGGACCCTTTTTCTTAAACGAGAATGACTTCCAGTTCATCCATTCCTTAAATAGGATATTGTTCAGTGTCGGTGTGGTATCCCTAATTGTTGCAGTGCTGGTGGGACATGTATTGGCAAAAAGAATCAGCGGGCCGATCCTTAAAACTGTGGAGGCCACGAAGCAGATCGCTGACGGCAACTACGGTGTCCGGTTAGCGGAGGAAAGTAATGCAGCGGAGCTGGGACTGCTGGAGGAGTCAATTAATCATCTGGCAGTATCCTTAGAGACCCTGGAGAAGCTGCGGAAGCAGCTGACAGAGGATGTGGCGCATGAGCTGCGGACACCGATTACAATTCTCCAGTCCTATCTTGAGGCAATGACGGAAGGGATCTGGGAGGCATCACCGGAGCGCCTGGAAAGCTGTAATGAAGAGGTCAGGCGTATTGGAAAGCTGGTAGGTGACCTGGAGCGTCTGGCTAAAATAGAGGGTGGGAACCTAAAGCTTCACAAGCAGCGGGTGGATTTATATCTGGTTATAGAGAAAACGATCCAAAGCTTTGGGGCAGAGCTTGAAAATAAGCATCTGGAGATCATGCTACAGGGAGAGCATTATGAGCTTCTGGCAGATGAGGACCGGTTAAAGCAGGTGGTTGTTAATTTGCTTTCAAATGCAGTCAAGTATTCAAAGGATGGGGCAAGAATCCGGTTTGATATTTTTGAAACCAGGGATACGGTGGGTTTTGAGATCAGGGATACGGGCATTGGAATCCCGGAGCAGGAGCTTCCCTATATCTTTGAACGCTTTTACCGGGCGGATAAATCCCGTAACCGGGCAACCGGAGGCGCAGGCATTGGGCTGACGATTGTCAAGGCGATCATAGAAGCGCATGGCGGAAGGGTATCCGTACAGAGTGTCCTGGGGGAGGGAACCGGGTTTACGGTGACCCTGCCAAAGGAATAGGTGGAATCCGGGCTGATAGGAATCCGATTTTAAAATTAGGTTTGTAACCAAAAAGCTTAATATAATTTTATATGGAACACCGCAAGGGTGTTGTAAAAAAGAGGCCTATACGGGATATTACGGGAATATCATTTGATATCCGCAATATCCCGTACATTTTTAATTTTACAGCACCCTTTTTGCTGGTTCTAAGCAGGTTGGCCGGATCTGGCGGACTTATGCCGATGTGTAGCTTTGGTATCACCGAGGAAATTACCCATGGATTTTAAGAGGAAAGTCTTTTAGGTTCTTTAGCTTCTGGAATTATTGTGGTGAATAATATTTGAAGAAGAAACGGGAATAGAATCGTTATTATATTAGAGTTAGCAGCGGCAGTTACATACTTTGTCGAAATTATATTTATGATTTCTATATTTTATTAAAAAATAATTAGAAATAAAAATATATATTGACATATAATATTATATGGAATATAGTATTGTTAACAAAATAATATTGCATCAGAAAAGGTATTGCGGTAGTAATTGCGAAACTCAGATACTATCGCAATCGCCTAGAAAAGGTATAGGTATGAAAGGAGAAAAACTCTCCTTTCCCAAACTTGAAAGGAGAGTTGATTGTATGGTGTTTAATACCGGTTCAGCATTGCTTGATGCAATCGTACTCGCAGTTGTCTCAAAGGAGCCGGAAGGAACCTATGGCTATAAGATAACGCAGGATGTCCGACAGGCGATTGAGGTATCGGAATCTACTTTATATCCGGTGCTGCGCAGGCTGCAGAAGGAAGACTGCCTGGAGGTTTATGATCTGGAGTTTGGCGGCAGGAACCGCAGATATTATAAGATAACTGACAAGGGCATGGTCCAGCTAAAGCTATATTTCCAGGAGTGGGAGATTTACTACAGGAAAATAAATATTATTTTTGAAGGAGTGAAGTAGATGACAAGGCTAGAATTCATGAAGGAACTCGAAAGCTTATTGTTGGATATCCCTTTGGAAGAAAGAAATGAGGCGCTTCAGTATTATAACGGATATTTCGATGATGCAGGGGAAGAGCAGGAAGAGGAAATTGTGAAGGAACTCTGCTCACCCGGAAAGGTAGCAGCGATTATTAAGGCTGACCTGGGCATAAATGCCACTGAGAGGGAAGACAAAGGCTTTTTTACGGAAAAGGGCTATCAGGAAACCATCGGCAGCGAATTTGAGGTCGCAAAGACCGGGAACAGTCCTTCAGGTCAGGAACAGGCCAATCAAGGAGGTACCGGCCAAACATATCAGAACAGCAATAATAACTATACTGGCAGTTATAGTGACTATACTGGCAGCCATGATAACAACAGTAATAACTATGGTGGCAACAATAGCGACTATAATAATTATGGTAACAGTAATAGCGATTATAATAACTACGGCAACTATAATAACTCAGGCTACCAGGGAAGCAACAATTATCAGAGGGAAGATAATTATACTGGCTATCAGAACTCTTCTTATAAAGACAATGGGAAAGGGAAAAACAGCTCCAGTAATGTGCTGCTTATATTGCTGGCGATCATAACCTCCCCAATCTGGCTGCCCATCCTATTGACAGTGCTTGGCGTGGCAGTGGGCGTAATCGTGGCGGTAATCGGGGTGCTCTTTGGCTTCGGTGTAGCGGGAATATCCCTCATAGGAGCCGGCATTGTATTATTCGTAGCGGGTCTGGCAGAATTAGCAACTCCATTCTATGGCTTGGTAATGCTGGGCGGAGGGCTCGTTTGTGTGGGAATCGGTATGCTGATAACCATAGCAGTCGGTTTTGTATGCAAGAAGGTTCTGCCAGTCTTGGTAAATGGTTTTATTAATCTTTGTAAGCTTCCGTTCAAGAATAGGAGGGCAATGGCATGAAAACATTTGTAAAGGTATGGATAGGAATTGCGCTAATGGCGTTGGGCTTTGGGGTTGCCGTGCTCGGAATTGCATTTGTAGTCGGGAACAGGGAAGATGCCTTAATAGAAACCTCCATGGAGGAGACCTATCAGGCCGTAGAAAGTATTGATCTGCAGGTAGGGTACGGCAAGGTTATTATTAAGAATGGGGATGGCTTTTCCATTAATGCCACCCACCTGGCGGAAGACAGCCTGAAATCCTACGTGGAGAATGGAACCTGGTATATTAAGGAGGATCCATATGTAGGAAGCAGATTATTTGGCTTGAATATTTCCCTTGGTAATATCAGACATTGGAACAGGGCGTATAATCCGGAGATTATAATTACGGTTCCGAAGGGCTTTAAGGCGGAAACTTTTGATATTAATGTCGGCGCCGGAGACGTCCGCATTGCTTCTATTGATGCAGTACAGGGAGAGATTTCCGTAGATGCAGGAAGGCTGACAGCGGACCGCATCAGGATGGATAAGGAATCCCAATACCGTGTAGGGGCAGGGGAAATGGTTCTGGAGGATGTGGAGCTGAATGGGATGTCCTTAAAATGTGACGTAGGCCGTGTGAAAGTGGAAGGAATCTTGTTGGGCGAGAATGACATAAGCTGTGATGTAGGCAATATAGAGCTGGATCTAAAAGGGGACGTAAGGGATTATTCCTATGATATCAGCTCAGACATTGGTAAGGTCACAATTGATAGGGAAAGCTATCATAGCGAAAAAAAATTAATTGAAAATGAAACTGGAAATAGTCTGCTATTAGATTGTGGAATTGGTAACATTACTGTTGATTTTCAGTAGAAAAGAGTTATTATAATAAATAGATACGGTTATAATAGATTAAAGAAGGGAGATAATATTATGGAACCAAAAAAATTATATAGG
Organism: Mobilitalea sp.; assembly: GCA_029974875.1. Next base: position 5,462 of record JARKQP010000389.1, on the reverse strand, counting down.
TCAAATAACAGGATGATTTGTGGAGTTTGCGCAGGTGTTGCTGAATACATCAATGTTGATCCGACCGTAATCCGCTTGTTATGGGTAGTGCTTGCATTAACTGCCGGATTTGGTGTATTAGCTTATATTATCGCTGCAATTGTAATACCGGAACAAAGATAATTAATATAGTATTTGAAGAGGGCGTTGCAAAATAGAAGGAACATACCGGATATTGGAGGGATCAGAGGATAATTCTGCAATATATGGTATAAACTCTTATTTTTGCAACACCCTCTTTTTGTATGGGGCGGGGTCATGTTAACCACGAAAACGCATTATATCTTTTCATACAAATTGAAAGCTAGTAACCTTCTTCTAATGTTATGCACTCTACGATACCCTCTACTGATTTTATACTTTTAATATCATCCCTGCTAATACCAAATAGACATACCAAGGCTGCCATATCGGCAGTGCCCACTTCTGGGACTATACGTTCCATAAAAAGCTTTAATGTATCCCCACTGAGTTGTGCACTCTCCGCTGTAAGTTTAATCGAACCACTGCCTTCACTTTCTACATATGCATATACAACACTATGCATGAAAAATTCATCATTATAGTTTTGTTGTAAAGTATCCACACTTGATAATTGTACAGGGTGATTTTTGAGGAAATCTGTCAAAGCAGCCAAGTCATCAATAAGTATTGGTGTATCATAATTATAGCTTTCCTTCCACCTCGCACGATATTCTGCACTTACTAAGTCTAATTCAATAGAGGGGGACTCCACGGGCAGATTTCCTTCAACTAACTCATTGTTTGGTGCATTTTCTGTTTTAGGTATGTTTTCAAGTTGGGAAGGCTCTACCTGGAGAATGGGGCTGTTATCTCCGCTTTGTTTTTCAAATACTATCCACTTATTATTAATAAGAATTTCTATCTGACCCTCTCCCCAGAATTGATATCCAAAACCCGTACCGAAATTTGACTGATCATCCTCTGCCGGTGTTTCAGAACTCTCAACACTTGATGTTATTTCACCGTCCATTACTCCACACCGGCCGGTAACTTCACTTTCTTTTCCTGTATCATAATACAACTCACCTTTGACCATAACCATTGAGATAACAGGAGTATTATTGTCGACCGGTGGGTCAGAAGGATTTGAGACGGAATACCATTCGCTATTAATCAGCAGATAGCAATCCTCTTCACCATTGATAACATATGAAAACCCGGGATAGTCACCTTCCGTCAGCTCAAAGTTATAGACTTCACCACCGTCTTTATCGCCGGGGGAGTTCCCTTTTGTAAAGGTTTTATGTTTATATTGTAAATCCCCGGCCCATGTCCTCAAATTATTTAAATTGCTTCCTTCTACAGTGAATTCTGTACTCTGCCCACCGACAATGTGTATGGTATTTACTACAGTAATATCGTCTGGTATTACAGCAGCTATGGGTTTTGGAGCTTCTTTGCTGCCGGGGGTAGGAGCTGTTGTGCCACAGCCAGTAAAGGCCAATATACTAACCGATAAAATAAGCAAAGAGATATATCGTTTCATTACATTTCCTCCTATAATTTGGTTATATAGGATGTGACGAAGCTAAACGGATAAAGGTTCCATTTTCAGAGATACAAATCTCATCTGCCAGAAGTCAGAGGATGAAGCTGAACAGCCCTTTTACAGTTGGTCGTTTTCCATTTTTACCATTAGCGCATTATGGCTTTTTTGCGAAAAATTTACTCTTATATGATGACAAGCCAAAATTTCTATGATAAAGTAATGTGTAAGTTAAGATTCATTTTAGCTTCATCTCAAGCTTCATCCTAGGATGAGACTTCGGATGAACTTCGAATGAATTTGGATGAAGCTTTGGCTAAAGTTTTGGACAAATCCCGGATGAATCTTAAGATGAATTGTGCCGCCTGGGCGGCGGAATGGAGTTTGACATGAAAACAATGATTGAATTGATTGCCGAAGAGGTAAAACAGGCCTTTGTGCAGCAGGGTTTTGAGGAAAAGTATGGGATGGTGACCATCTCAAACAGGCCTGATTTATGCCAATACCAGTGTAATGGTGCGTTGGCGGCTGCAAAACAATATAAAACCGCACCAATTAAGATTGCGGAGGGAATCGCCTCCTCTCTTAAGGAGAGACCGGCCTTTAAAGAAGTCTCGGCAATTATGCCAGGGTTTATTAATATTACAGTAAGTGACGGATATCTTGCGGATTATTTAAACCAGATGAAGACAGAGGAGCATTTTGGCTGTGAGAAAGAAGCCGCTCCTAAAACCATCATAATCGACTATGGCGGTCCCAATATTGCAAAACCCCTCCATGTCGGGCATCTTCGTTCAGCCATAATCGGAGAAAACATCAAACGCCTCCTCCGTTATTATGGTAATAATGTAATCGGTGATGCGCATCTGGGGGATTGGGGAACCCAGATGGGGCTGATTATTTTGGAATTAAAGAGGCGTAAGCCGGAATTAGTATATTTTGATGAGAGCTATGAGGGAGAATATCCGGAAGAAGCTCCTTTTACAATTTCAGAATTGGAGGAGATCTATCCGGCGGCCAGTGAGTACTCGAAGGCGAATCCGGATTTCAAAGAGGAAGCAAAGACGATTACGTATCAGCTCCAGAACGGGCATAAAGGTTATACCGCCATTTGGAACCATATGCTTAAGGTATCTGTAACTGATTTAATGAAGATATATAAGACCCTTAATGTATCCTTTGACCTATGGAAAAAGGAAAGCGACGCACAGCCCTATATTCCTGAAATGATCGAGTATTTTAAGGAGAATCATTATACCCGCATTTCCGAGGGGGCGTTAGTCGTTGATGTTAAGGAGGAGACTGATACGAAGGAAATTCCCCCCTGCATGATTCTTAAGTCGGATGGGGCTACCCTGTACAACACCACGGATCTTGCCACCATTGTTGAGCGTATGAAGCTGTTTGCACCTGACCGGATCATTTATATTACGGACAAGCGTCAGGAGCTGTATTTTGAAACGGTGTTCCGCTGTGCAAGAAAGACGAAGCTGGTAGGAGAGGATACGGTGCTTACCCATATCGGCTATGGCACGATGAACGGAAGGGACGGAAAGCCTTTTAAGACAAGGGAAGGCGGTGTAATGCGCCTGGAGAACCTGATTAAGAACGTAAATGACGAAGTGTTTCGTAAGATTATGGAAAACCGCGATATGGAAGAAGCAGAGGCCCGGGCCATCGCGTCACAGGTGGGGCTTGCGGCAATTAAGTACGGCGATCTGTCCAACCAGATATCCAAGGATTATATCTTTGATGCTGACCGGTTCACTTCCTTTGAGGGAGATACGGGGCCTTACATCCTCTATACGATTGTAAGGATCAAATCGATTTTAGCAAAATATAAGGAGTTAAATCCGGGCTCTGCCGCAGCAGCGATTATTCCGGCGGCCTCCCAGGCAGAGCAGGCATTAATGCTGGAGATTACAAAGTTTAATGAAATGCTCTGTACAGCCTATGAAGAGATTGCACCCCACAGGATCTGTGCATTCATCTATGATCTGGCAAATGCCTTTAATAGCTTTTATCATGACACCAAGATAATTACAGAAGAGGATAAGGGAAAGCAGGCCTCCTGGATTGCATTAATTACCCTGGTGCAGGAGCTCTTGCTCCAGTGTATTGACCTGTTGGGCTTTGAGGCGCCGGAAAGAATGTAATAAGTAATGGTGGACAATGCCCATAATGGTGGACAATGCCCACAATGCTGGTCAATGCCCATAATGCTGGGCATGGACATATGGACAGGAAGAAGGCAGGATATGTACCGTTTAATATCAAAATTGGTTATTTATAAGAACTTGGGTAAGGATTGTCTGCTGTTTCAGCTGGCAGATATCATAAAGGAATATGACAGTAATTGTGGCAAAGAGGAGGAGGTATTCGGGAAGGAAGAAGTGGTCTCCCGGATCTATACCCTGATCCATGAATTACTGGAGCTTGCGACGGAGTATGGCTTTAATAAGAATTTGTGGCATAACTATCTGGCATATCTGCTGGCAACTGCTGAGAATCCCTTTAGCATGACCTGCGAGAAGGCAGGCGCAAGGGAAGGAAGCGTAAATCAGTTTGCTAAGAATGATTTCAAGATATTTAAGGCTTTATTTGATTATGACTTTTCTGCCCTGGAGGACTCCTTAGGTGTGGACTGTTTTTCTGTAATCCTGGATTATCAGGCCATAGAAAAGAGCAGCAGCCGTTATAATAAAAGTGTAAGTGAAAAGGTCCGCATGCTGAGCGATCTGATAAATAATGCGCAGGATGAAGAGGAAATATTTGTCCATGTCACTGATTTCTACCGTGATTATGGTGTGGGGGCTTTCGGTTTAAATAAGGCATTCCGTATAAGAAAGCACCAGGAGCAGTTGGAAATTTTCCCTATTACCAATACCCAGGAGGTGCTATTATCCGACCTTGTTGGCTATGAGCGCCAGAAAAAAAAGCTGGTTGATAATACAAGGGCATTTGTCGAAGGGAAAAAAGCCAATAATGTGCTGCTCTTCGGGGACAGCGGAACTGGAAAATCGACCTCCGTCAAAGCAATTCTGAATGAATACTATAAGGACGGCCTTCGGATGATAGAGATTTATAAGCACCAATTCGAGGATTTGTCAGCGGTAATAGCGAAGGTTAAAAATAGGAATTATAAGTTTGTTATCTATATGGATGATCTGTCCTTTGAGGAATTTGAGATAGAGTATAAATACCTGAAGGCAGTCATTGAAGGCGGACTGGAGACGAAGCCGGATAATGTATTAATTTATGCAACCTCAAACAGGAGGCATCTCATACGGGAAACCTGGAGCGACCGCTCCGATATGGAGGTGACGGAGGAGCTGCACCGTTCGGATACGATGCAGGAAAAGCTGTCACTGGTAGCGCGCTTTGGGGTAACGATTAATTTTTCAGCGCCTGCGAAAAAGGAATTTATGGAGATCGTGGGAACCCTGGCAAAACGTCATGGTAATATCACGCTGACAGAGGAAGAGCTTTATGCAGAGGCAAATAAGTGGGAGCTTTCCCATGGAGGAATGTCCGGAAGGACAGCCCAGCAGTTTATAACTTATCTTGCAGGACAACTGTAACCGGCTGCCCTGCAGCGGATTGGAAAAATGTGAATATTGGGCAGCTGCCTAATATTCGCAGGTTTACGACAGAGGGAGGAGAAATTCTCCTAAAGAATAAGGAGGATTAGGATGGAGAGGTATAGGATTTTGGTAAAGGGCGTTGTACACTATGAGGACAGGTATCTTGTAGTATGCCGTTGGTTTGATGACCGTATTTCGGAACCATACCAATGGGGATTCGTTGATGGGGCCATAGAGTTTGGGGAAGAGCCGGATAAGGCGGTTCTCCGTGCCATTGCAGAGCAGACGGGTCTGCCGGCAGCCATAGACCGGATTCTCTATACCTGGTC
>JARKQP010000380.1 GCA_029974875.1 Mobilitalea sp. | reverse complement strand
GACTATTATTTGTTTGGTTTGAATTGTTATTATCAAATTCCGACATAAATACTCTCCTTTCGTTTTATATTTAAAGTTTACAGTCCGGGGACTGCTTCCTTATATGTTCCTGCTAAGTCGTGTCTGAAAGCTCATTATACTGTTCTGAACGCCCCAGTTTGCAGTTTTTAGGCACGCCCTAATTGGAGTATACCCGTTTTACATTCGATCTCTTTCTACGTAAGAATGATTCAAGAATCATTCTTTGCATAGTTTAACAATACTTTGTGTAGAGATTGTGAATTTATTATGATAAATCTAAGAAATTTTATTAATTTTAATCCTCCTGAGATTCCCAGGAAATTTTCCCAAGAAGCTTACAAAAAGCTTCCCAGGAATTGTTCCGGGCAAATTCCAAAAAATCGTCCCAGAGCCCCCTCAAGGATGATCCCTGGAAAATCTTAAGAAAATTTCTATTGTTGAAAGCTATATAATCATGTATGATATTAGAGAAGTTAATCAAGGTTTGGGGTTTTATAAAGTTTATCTTTGATAATCTGTTTTTATGAAACCCGTCCCAAACGGTTAACGCACATATTTTAGCCTATCAACAAAATATGATCACATACAGCGGAAAGGAAATTGTGGAATAAATGATTAAAGATAATCAAAAGATGTTTAACCGGCTCCATGTCTTAATGGACGCCCTCATCATTATTATCTCCTACTTGCTTACGTTCTATCTCAGGTTTGAGAGCTTTTTAAACCAAGTCTCTGTCTTTCGGCTGGCTCCCAACGAACGGTATTTAACGATGCCTCAGTATGCGAGCCGATTAATTGTAGTGGTTCCATTATACCTTTTTGTATACTATTTCGCAAACCTTTATACACCAAAACGTGTAAAACGTAGATGGACCGAATTTTTCAACGTTATTGTCGCCAATTTTTTTGGCCTTGCATTTTTTACGGCCTATTTATTCTTTATCCAGCAGCGTCACTATTCCCGTGGATTTGTTATATTATTCTTCCTATTGAACATATCCCTCAGCGCCATTGCCCGCATAGGCGTGGCTCAGGTGCTGCGTTTGGCAAGACGTAAAGGACATAACCTAAAGCATGTTATTTTGGTTGGATATGGACATGCCTGTGAAGCTTATATTGACCGTATATTTGCTAACCCACAATGGGGATACTATATTCACGGTATCCTTGATGACAAGATGGAAGTCGGCACCATGTACAAGAAAGTACCTGTAATCGGAAGTATCACTCATCTGGAAGCCTTCCTGGCCAAGATGACTTTGGATGAGATTGCTATTACCTTGAGCGTTAATGAATATGAAAAATTGGAAAAGATCGTGGGTGTATGCGAAAAATCCGGTGTCCACACGAAATTTGTCCCTGATTACTATAGCTTTATTCCCACCGAGCCTTACACGGAGGATCTGTTCGGATTACCTGTAATCAATATCCGTTACGTTCCTTTAAGCAATACCTATAACCGGGTCATAAAGCGTGTGGTAGACATCTTCGGGACAATTGTGGCATTGGTTCTCTTTGGCATTCCTATGCTTTTGGTAGCCCTGATCATTAAAATCACCTCGCCGGGTCCCGTCATATTTTCCCAGGTCCGTATCGGCAGACACAATAAGGAATTCAAAATGTATAAATTCCGTTCCATGGAGGTCCAGCCTGATAGGGAGGAAAAAAAGGCCTGGACCACAAAGCATGATCCCCGTGTTACCGGAATCGGTAAATTTATCCGTAAGACCAGCATTGACGAATTACCCCAGCTCTTCAATGTTTTGAAGGGAGAGATGAGCCTGGTGGGTCCCAGACCCGAGCGTCCCTTCTTTGTCGATAGATTCAGGGAAGAGATACCCCGTTATATGATTAAGCACCAGGTTGCACCGGGCTTAACCGGCTGGGCACAGATTAATGGTTTCCGCGGAGATACCTCGATCCGTAAAAGAATCGACCATGATCTATATTATATTGAGCATTGGACACTGTCCTTTGATTTCAAAATAATATTCTTAACCTTTTTCAAAGGTTTTATCAATAAGAATGCATACTAATACAAATGTTTTAGAAAGGATAGGTCTTTAAGTTAAAATGGCACAGCAAAAAAAGAAAGGTAAGAAAAAGACAAAATTAATTGCTATTTTCTTTGTTGAACTATTCGTACTTGCCCTAGTATTTATCGGTTTTAAGTTATTAACCACTGTAAATAAGATTGAGCAGAATAATGGACAGGACAACGAAATAGAGGTTCCGGCTGAAATTGACGGTTACCGGAACATCATTCTCTTTGGTGTGGATTCCAGGCAGAATTCCGTATCGAAGGGAACCCGTACCGATACCATCATCATTGCGAGCATTGAAAACAAAACCAAGAATGCAAAGCTGGTCTCCGTTTACCGGGATACCTATGCCAACATTCCCGACCTCGGCTATAAAAAAATAAATGCAGCCTATTTCAACGGTGGATATTCCCTGGCGCTCACTACCATCAACCGGAATTTTGACTTAGACGCAAAGGAATACGTGACGGTAAATTTCCAGTCCGTTGTAGACGTGGTTGATATGCTGGGAGGCATCACCCTGGATATTCAGGAGAACGAATTAAAATATGTGAACGGATATGTAAATTCCCTAAATAAAATTAACGGAACAAATGTGGGACATTTAAAATCTGCCGGCACCCAGCTGGTGAACGGAACCCAGGCCTGTGCCTATTCAAGAATCCGTTACACCTCCGGCGGTGACTTCAAACGTACGGAGCGCCAGAGGATCGTGGTACAAAAGATATTTGACAAGGTGAAATCCTCGGATTTAGCGACAATTAATAAAATTGTCGACAAGGTCTTTCCCCAGATTGCAACAAACCTAAGCACGACCGATATCCTGTCGCTTGCCAAGGATGTCTTCTCCTATAACATTGTGGACCAGACCGGCTTTCCTTTTGAGAAGGACGCACATACCTATAAAAAGACATCCTATGTATTTCCAATCGATCTGGCAGCGAATGTGAAAAAGCTTCACGAGTACCTGTTTAATGAGACCGACTATGTACCGAGTGCTGAGGTCCAGGAGATTTCGGATTATGTAGAAAGTATCCGGGTACAGTGATAAGCAAAACAGTTTATTGGCTTAGAATTTTCATTATCCCCCAACTTGACATTCTAATTTGAACACGGTATAATAATATTAGCTAGCAGGTCAAAGATGTATTGTATTATGCTTTTATACAGCAAAACCCCCACGTATGCCAGTACGTGGGGGTTTTTTTAGCTAGCTGTCTTTCTCATTTCGGTCTAACCATTTGCATATGTAGTAGCCAGCAACACGTGCAATAACCGAGATTACAAGGTCAAAGATGTAATTCATGCTCACCCTCCTTCCTGCTGGAAAGAGTCGACAGCTAGTACATTATATCATATTTGTATAAAAATCCAACTTTTAAATCCTATATTTTTCCATACCGCTTTATATCCGTCTATATCTTCCTATATTTCTCCAACAGCTCCTCAATCGGCCTCTCATCCAGCTCATTGAAAAATGCCGTTCTCTGCCTCATATCCTTCGTCGGCTTCTGATGGTTCTTAATGAATACTTCCTTCATGGTACTCTTCTTCAGCCTCATCTTATCCTGGAGCACCTGTAATATGCTGTCGGCCTTTGGATTATTCACCAGCAGAAGGCTGATTCCCTTATTATCGTTCATCTCAGGGGCTGATTTCTTAACTCCCCACAGATCGCCAATGGTAAAATCACCAACCCGGTTATTGTAGGTATAATTGCAGCTGCAGCAGAAGGATCTTGACTTGGTGCAGTTTACGAAGGTCTTGTAATAAGGATTCTCCGCAGTCCGCTCCACCTTCCTGGTACCATTCTCAAAGGTTCTCACCGTATTGCTGTCACTTTGCTTCCAGCCCTTTTCCTTATCGCGGAATTTGATATCAACCACCCTGGAATGATTCTCTTTCCCCAGATAATTAATGTATTTATCAAAGGCCTTCGGTGACGGGGCAGAATGGCATAGCAGCTCACAGATCAGCAGGTTGTCATAGTCCTTCCTCAGATATCCGCGAAGTCCGGCACATTCGCAGGGAAGCCCTGTATAAAGCACATATCTGCCCTTCTTTAACTGCTCCTTTATCCTCGGGAACATTCCCCTGAAATCACTCTTGACATACTTGGAGCCGCTGAAGGCCTTTGCCTCCTCCATCGTTTCCGCCATATCCGAAACCGCCTTCATATTTTCATCAAAGCGGACACCAACAACGACACCCTGCTTCTCCTCAATGACATGCCTTGCAAGGATCGGGAAGATGGCACCGGAGCTGCTGTCCCTCCTGACCTTGTCCTCCTTGTTATATGCACAATATGCCTTTGGATAGGTGGGCTCGTATTCCACCAGCTTCGGGTTTCGCCGGATACAGGTCTTATAGCATTGCCCGCAGTCGGTACATTTTGATTTATCCACGACAGGATACAGGTAGCCTTCCCTGTCCTCTTCCATGGTAATTGCCCCAAAGCTGCAGATGTCGGCACAGGCATTACAGCCATAGCACTGGTCCTTCGTAATGTCAGTAGGACAATTAACCGGCTCAAAACGGTCTGACAGACCAAGGCTTTTAATCAGGAATCTGGAGGAGGATTTCTTCAGAACCTCAATCCGGTTGCGAAGCGCCTTCGGATTATCGATTTTGAACATGGAATACTCCTTAAAATCGTTCAAATCATAAAGAATATGGGATTGCAGCCCCAGGGAGTTCAGCAGATCCACAGTCCTGCTGCCCGTATCGGAATGCAGCATGGACACAAAAGGCCTCTCATAAAGGATCGAGAATACGGTACCGTGGAAGGAGTTTGTAATAACAAGCTGCGCTCCCTCAATCAGACCGATAAATTCCCCTGCAGTAGCCGTATAGAAGGGCGGCAGCCCATTAACAAAGCCCTTGGTCGGCCTGCGGTAGATAACCGGGATGCCCAGTGAAATAGACATCTTATTGGCCAAGGATATCACCTGCTGGTTCCTCTCGATCATATAAACCAGGATATATGGCTCCTTAACCGTGCTTTCTACCTTGATCTCCTCGTAATCCTCTTTGACTAAAAGCATCGTAGGATCCAGCACCACTTCTACCGGCACCTCTGTCAGCTCCTGCACTTCCTTCTGTATACTGCTCTCCCTGACGGCGATACCGGAGTAGGAAGCCAGGGAATTCCTCATGCCCTCTTTGTATTTGGAGGGAATATAATCGCTTCCCACGCTTGCCGCATAGGACACCCTTCTGGCCTCTGGCTCAGCAAAATCCAGATAATATGCGGGATCAAAACCACCGATATGGTCTGCGTTCCATACCTGGTCACTGCCCGTAATATATGCATCCAGCTTAAGATTTGCTGCCTTCAGCTCCTCATAATTCCTAAAATCTCCAATCAGGTTAAACTGCTGCCTTAAAAAGCTCTGGAATCTATTATAGCGCTCCAGGCTTAGGGGTGACCTTAAGGAGAGCATGAATTTCTTCATCTGCCGCTTCAGCCCCCTGGAATCTCCCATGGGATCGTAGAGCAGGTCTATGATATCCGGATGATAATGGATGACCCCGGCGTCTACCCCGTAATCCTTTAATACCTTCTGCAGGGCCCATGCCTGTAGGGTTGCACCATAGTTATTGGCACTATGAAATGTTACTACTCCGACCTTCAACGCCTAGTCACCTCCGTTAAAATCTTTTCCATAGGAAATACCCTTTCCTCGTTATAGAGAATATTATCCGCCTTTTTCTTCAATAAATCAAATTCCTTGGTTGCTACCACCTTTGTATAGTCAGGGAAATGCTTTACGATGTATTTCACCTGTACGCGGTATGCACGGTTTTCCTTGTATTTCTGCATATTAAAATACTTAAAGTTATAGACAGAGGTATCCGCCAGGAGTATGCACATATTCCCGACCATACGGTCCAGTCCTGATTGGTGGATTACCGCATCAAATTCTGCAGCCCCAAAGTATTTCATGGCTTCACGCTTCATGATTTTATCAATCCGCTTATTCGTAAAGCCTGCATTAATCCCCAGCTTTAGGCGCAGCTTACTGATAAAATAGTCCATCCTGGTGTAATTGACCTCATAGGAGATAGGGAAATAATTGATTTCTCTTCTCAGCTTTGCAACCATATCCGAAGCCTTCCTCACGGTGTTTGACTTCATACAGACATAGACCTCAAACTTATCCGTATCAATTCCATTGATAGTGTTTATCAGATCCTCCGTATAATGGTCATGCTTCATCCCCTTGATAAAGATAAAGACCTTTTTCTTGCCGTTTGGAACAACCCTCTCTGCTTTAAAGTTCTCCTTTATCTTGGTCTCCCCATGGAGCAGTGTCTCAATCACCTGCCTTGGGGTATCGGAGGAATCCATGGAGCAGAATCTCTCATAAAACTCTGGATATTCCTTATCTTCAGCCCTTAACTCCCCGATCAATTCATCCACCGTATCCGCCTTCGGAAGCTCAATGGTATCCAGGTCAATATAGAGACCCCGGCCGTTCTTATATTCCTCCCGGTCATAGGTGAACAGTACAATCTTTTTCTTCGTACAGGCGTAGTCAAACATAATACTGGAGTAGTCCGTTACCAG
>JARKQP010000345.1 GCA_029974875.1 Mobilitalea sp. | reverse complement strand
GGTTGCCGGTGTAATCATTGATATAAGCAGTTCCTGCGCTGCCCACACCCAGGCCTGTATAGGAATAGTAGCTCTCGATACCCCTCATGTTACGGTAGGTCAGTACCACCGAAGGATATAATGTTGTCTCCGGGGACCGTTCTGATTTGAATTTCGCGTAAATTGAGTTAACGGTATTCTGCGTGCCTTCCTGCTCTGCCTTCAGCATAATTCCATAGTTCGCAGCATTACCATCATACCATTCCTTTACTATTTTTGTGATATCCAGGGTTTTTTTAATGGTTTTACTGCCTTCATCCTTCGTGATGGTAAAATAATCCGTCTCAAGATAATCATAATTCGGTTTTGTATTCCAGTTAACCGTGGATACGTCCCAGGCAGAGGTCAGTTTATATACACTGATCGGGGAAGCCGGGGTAGTGGCTGCATAAGCATTGGCATCATATTGGTTTATGTTCAGATACGCATCTGTAACAATATCTCCTTTTGCCAATTGGGGAAGCTGAAATTTAATCAGGGTCCGGCAGCTATTGTAAGCGGTAGATTCCACACCGGCTAACAACATGTTGTATCCACTATAAAAGTTGGTAGTCGCCATCTTCGAGGAGATAAAAGTAGAGGAAACCGCCGGCTTTGTTATTACTACTGTAGGATCGATGGTTACAGGAAATTTTATATTTTCACCATTGATCCATTCACTGTCAGCTGTTACAGTTAATTGGTAAACAGAACCTTTCTTTGCCAGGCTATAAAAAACCTTTGCAGAGAATTCGTTATTCGCATCATACATAAACGGTGCCGGAAGCTCATAAATTACTTTTCCTGTTGCATCATCAGCAGCTGTAATAATATTATCCTTAAGCCCAAGCTTTAAGTTGGCTACCTGGATGTCAAATGTATATACATAGGAGGCCTGCTTCGACTTGATTATGATATCCTCCTTCAGGCCCGTCCCCGTCACCTGGTATTCAATGTCCGATCTGTCACTTGTAATCCCACCGTATGAAACCGTATCACTGGCCGTGTCTACTTTATAAGCTTCATACGCTGCTCCGCTGGTTCTATTGCTTTTATCTGGTGCCTTATTTTCCTTTTTATTTATGACAGCCCTCGGGAATTTCTTGCTGCCCTTTGATTTCCCTGCCAGGGAAAACGCCAGGGAATATTTCCCCTTCTGTATCTTTGCCAGATTTCCCTGGGCACTGTCGCCCGCAATTTTCACCTTAAAACCGGCCCTGGCATTGGTATAGCCGGAAAAATCACTGCTGTCTTTTGCCGCTTCTAAGGAAAGCGTGTTGTCGATGTCTTTCCACTCGCCGTCCTCGTAATAATGCACCGGCTGGGAATATACTACTGCCTGCACCGTATTATCACTCATTAAGAACCGTTTTTCATTCTCATCTCTTTCATCCCTGAGTTCATATAACAGGGTCGGCTTTGCATCCGTATTATCTGGTGTGGCGGAGAGTCCGGAATCCTCCGGATATGTAACCGTGTTACTTTCATTGCCCTGTGTACTTGCACTGGCTTGGTATGGAATTAAGCCAACCACCAGGCTGATGATAAGTATGCTTGCGCATACTTTGTTAAAATAGGTTTTTTTCATCTTTTTACTCCCATTATCTTTCAATATTTGCAATAAACTTACATTACATTCGAATTTTACAGGGAGTTTAGTATTATTTCATTAGTTAAAGGATGGGATTTTTATTGCCAAGTGATGGTGAACCATGAAGATATTTGTAATATATGCATTAAAATAGGGATGTACCCCAAAGGTACATCCCACAAATTACCGTATCACATGAATCCCTGCTTCGGCATTGCCTTACCAGGTACGGTATAGATTTCCGTTCCCTCAGTCTGTGCAAAAGCTTTTGCAGAAGGAACCGGTTATTCTCCTGATTATTGGCAGCAAAATACCCGCCAATTACGCCCTAGCCCTTCACACCGCCAAGGGTGATACCCTTTACAAAGTTATTCTGTACAAAAGGATAGATAATAATAATCGGTAAAATTCCCATAACCGCCATTGCCATACGGACTGATACGGATGGAATCGCCGCTAAGCCCACATT
>JARKQP010000339.1 GCA_029974875.1 Mobilitalea sp. | reverse complement strand
CGATTCAGGGTCTTATACGGGTCAACATAAATCAACTCATACTGGGCTGTTTTTGAAATAAACTCCATGTTGATTTTTTCTTCCAGGGTATTGAAGTCCATCCGTTTGATATTTACCTTAATCCCTGTGACTCTGGTAAAGTTCTCAACCTCTTTCGATAAAATATTAGCATTGATATTATCCTCACAGATAAAGTTCAATATGGTGCCGTCACACTGCTTCCAATCAAAGCCGGAGGGTGCCGTCACATTGCCAAATCCGCTTACTTCTCCCCCGAACAGCTCTGTCCTGGTGGAGGTCTTTTCCTCAGCCCTGTCACATCCTGAAAGGAACAATAAAAAGATTATAGTAAAAACCCATATTTTCTTTACTGCCGTGCCATTACAATTTTGCATGGATTGCCTCCCTTCGAATCGCGCCATCCATTTCCTAAGGATTTATAAATAATATTTGTACTATGCTGTTGTTATAGCTGTGTATTATTCATATTGTACATACGCCCCGTTATTCCACCTGGTTTATTATATATTTTTCCGTAATTGTATTATATTTTTCACGCAAATCATCTTTAATCTTAAATCACCTAAAGGGATTATGCAAACAGTTTATGCACTTTTAATACTCGGATTTTTTATCCTAAATATTTTATCGAACAGAAAAAGCGCTCCCAAAGGAGCGTCCTTTCTGTTCAGTTTGTTCTAAATAATATCTTCTGATAACAAAGAAGCTTTTATCCTGCTTTTTATCTTTTTTATCATATTCCCACTTCAAACCGTAGATTAAGTGATGGCAATTCACCCTGCTATTTGTTGCAGGCGGCAGCGCTTAACATACAGCCTAGCAGATGATAATTGCCGTCCGCAAGGGCAAAGGCATGCAAAGCATTGTATCTGTCCACCCCAAAATTCTTACTGGAGATAAAGATTGTTCCCGAGGTTCCAAGGGAGATATTGCACATACCCTCACCTTATCCTATTTTAATCACTGCTTTTACAACATCGTTCTTATTGTTAATTACAAAATCAAAGGCTTTTGCAGTATCTTCGAAATCAAATTCATGGGTAACAATGCCGGATACATCAATGATGCCTTTTGCTATGGCATTGATTGCCTTCGGATAAATGTTCCTGTAGCGGAATACGGAAGTAATGGTAGCTTCCTTCGCCATGATCTTTGCAAAGTTATAATCGATGATATCCTCCGGCGCCATGCCCACAAGTACGATGGTTCCGCCCCGTTTTACCAGGTACGCGGTCTGCTTAATGGTTATCTTGCTGCCTGCTGTCTCAATTACAACGTCGGCTCCCTTTCCCTTGGTTATCTCCTCCAGCTTGGCAACCGCATCCTCTTCCCTCGCATTGATTACTCTGGTAGCTCCCAGCTTCATGGCATAATCCAGTCTCTTTGGCATTACATCCACTACTGTGATATCCGTAGCACCATAAGCCTTGCAGGCCAGAAGGGTAACAAGACCGATGCAGCCGGAGCCGAGGATGACTACGGAGTCCCCCAGCTTTACATTTCCCTGGGCAGCCGCATGCATGCCAACTGCCAGAGGCTCCACTAATGCGCCCTCTTTTGAGGTGATATTATCTGGTAACTTAAAGCACATATTCGCCGGAAATGCGATATAATTCTCAAGACAGCCATGATAAGGAGGTGTTGCTAAGAATTCTACATCCGGGCAAAGGTTGTATTTACCTGTCTTACAAAATTCGCATTGTCCGCAGGTGCAGCCAGGCTCTAAAGCCACCTTATCGCCAAGCTCTAACTCCGTTACCTTGCTTCCTAAGGCTACGATCTCGCCGGCACACTCATGGCCGAGAATGAAATCCCCATTAACCACAAAATCACCGATGGAGCCATGCTCCAGATAATGTACGTCCGAACCGCAGATTCCCACATACTCCAGCTTCACCAGCACCTCGTTTTCCTTTATCGTAGGTACTTCCACGTCCCTGATTTCCATTTTGTTTAATCCTGTCATGAATACCGCTTTGTTCTTCATAATATCTTCTCCTTTTCTATTTTAATTTTGAACCACATTTCTTTCCGTAATTTGACCTGCTTGTTGATACTCCTCCCCCTCTTAGCTGAATAAGTATCCTTTTTGCCTTACTAGGCTTCCTTCTTTTCTTCAACAAGGATAACCTTTCTCGTCTTCTTCGTTTTTGATCTGATATCCCAGATAACCGCAAGTGCTATAATGCAGGCCTTAACGATCTGCTGAACGTAGGAATCCACACCGATTAAGTTCATGATATTATTTAAGCAGCCGATTATAAATGCACCGGCTAAGGTTCCCATGGTGGTTCCCACACCGCCGGAGAAGCTGGTTCCACCGACGATGGCGGCTGTTAAGCCTTCCATTTCATAGCCTATTGCGCCGTTGGGCAAGCCGGCATTGACACGGGACATGAATAAAACACCTGCGATACCTACTAAGATACCATTGATAATGAATACGATATATTTGTTCTTCTTTACTGTGATACCCGCTGCAACGGAGGCTTCTTCGTTACCGCCGATTGCATATAGGGAACGTCCCAGCCTGGTGTGCCTCAGGATGTACCATATTATTACCGTGATCACCGCTGTTATTATGATGGAGATGGGAACGGGTCCGATATTTCCCTGGCCGAAGATCACATAATTCTTTAGCTGCAGGATGTTCTGTCCGTTTGTAATCAGCAATGCCACACCGCGGGCAACCTGCATCATAACCAGGGTTGCGATAAAGGGCGGTGCATTTAAGTGGGTAATCATAAAGGCATTTACCAGGTTACATGTAACGGCAACAGCAATTGCTACGATTACCGCCAATACTAAGGAACCGGTGGATTTATAGGCAATGATGGACAACACGCCGGACAGGGCCAGCACCGCACCGGAGGACAGATCCAGCATACCGCTGATAATTAAGAGCATTTCACCATAGGCTAAGATGGTACTTACCGCCAGCTGCTTCATGATATTGGACAGATTGGCCGGCGATAAAAAGTTTTTGTTTAAGAAGCTGCATAGAAAAATCATTACAAACAAAACAATAAAGATTGAATATTTCTCCTTGGCAGGAGTATTTTTAATTTTTGCGAGCATTTCTTCCCCTCCTATTTCGTATTAGTCGCATATTTCATGATGGCTTCCTGGCTAAATTCACCCTTCTTCAGTTCTCCGGTGATTTTACCCTGGTTCATAACGTAGATACGGTCACACATGCCGATAAGCTCCGGAAGCTCGGAGGATACCATGATCACCGCTCTCCCCTGCTTCGCCATATCCACCATCAGCTTATATATCTCAAATTTTGCTCCTACGTCGATTCCTCTTGTAGGTTCATCCAGGATTAATATCTGCGGATCCCTCAGCATCCACTTTGCCAGCAGTACCTTCTGCTGGTTACCGCCGCTTAAGGACTGGATGGGAGTATCCAGGGAAGGTGTCTTGACATTCATTTTCTTAAAGTACTCCCCTACAATCCTGCGTTCTTCCTTATCATGGGCATAGCCTCCATAGATTACCTTTTCCAGACTTGAGATACTGGCGTTTTCCATGACGCTCCGGATCGGAATAATTCCGTACCGTCTCCTGTCCTCGGAGAGCATTACCATCTTGTGCCTGATGCTGTCTCCAACCTTTTTAATTACAACCCTTTTACGATTAATCCGGATCTCACCTGAGGTAATCGGATCAAGTCCAAAGACAGCCCTCATCACCTCGGTTCTTCCTGCTCCGACAAGACCGGCAAAGCCTACGATCTCACCCTTCTTTACATGGAAATCAATCTCCTTAAAAATTCCTGTACTATATAGCTCCCTCACCTCCAGCAGGGTTTCGCCGATCTGGACCGGCTCCTTCGGATATACATTTTCCATCTTCCGTCCAACCATGAGAGAAATGACCTGGTCCATGTTCATTTCCTTTGCCGGATGGCTTTCCACTACTGCTCCGTCCCGGAATACAGTGATATCGTCGGCAATCCGGAATACCTCATCGAGCTTGTGGGAGATATACACAATACTTACGCCTTGCTGCTTTAGCTCTGCTATCTTCTTAAAGAGCATCTCCACCTCCCTATGGGTGATGGAGGAGGTCGGCTCATCCATTACAATAATCTCTGCATTATTGGAAATGGCCTTAATAATCTCTAGCATCTGTATATCTGATACAGTTAAAGTCTTCAGCTTCTGGGTCGGCTTGTAGGGCAGCTGCTCCGCCTCTAAAAACTCCAGGGTCTTCTTCCGTAAAAGCTTCCAATCCACCTTTCCCGTTTTCTTTACCGGCAGCCTTCCCAGAAATAGATTTTCTTCGATGGACATCTCCGGTACGTAATTCAATTCCTGCGCAATCATTGCAATTCCATGCTGTCTTGCGTGGATCGGACTTTGGATCTTAACCGGCTTTTCATCGATGAAGATCTGACCGGCATCCGGTTTATAAATACCATTGATGATTTTCATTAAGGTGGATTTGCCTGCCCCATTTTCGCCGCATAGAGCATGGACCGTACCTTTTCTAACTTCAAAATCAATTTTATTTAAAGCCTTGACGCCGGGAAAGGATTTCTCTATCTGAGATACCCTAAGTTTGATATCCTGCTTCATTCCAATGCCTCCCAATTCATAATTTTCATTCACCAGGGTGTTACCTTGTTTCTGGATCAACTATAACATTTCCTTGATTTTTTCAGAAGAAACAGGATTTCTGTGTTCGTGTACTTTATTATCATTTTTTTTGTTAATTAATTAACCATGTAAAATATTGTGGTGGGGATGCAAAATATTGTGATTTGCGGCGCAAAAAACCCGGTTGCTTTCCTATTTCAGAAAACAACCGGGTTTCAGGTTATATCTATCCGCCTGATCCATCTAGCCTGATCTGTTTTAATGCTGTTAGGTTTCTTTTGTATTTTCATGCAGTATTCCTCCCGGATACCCGCTTTATATAATATATCCGGCAGGGGATCATGACCTCCTGCCGGATATATAAAATTTAATGCTATATGGAGTTCACCTATGTAATCCCCTGGTTATTCTTTAATTAATCCTCTTTCCTTGTACATGGATACATATTCACCCGCATTGTCTTTGGTAATTAATACTTCCTCGATATCCACATTAATTTCGGTTTCTTCGCCGGTTAAAAGCTTATGGACGGATTCTAAATTTAAAGCCGCCAAATCGATTGCAGACTGTAAACAGGTAGAGGTCATTTTACCCTCCTGGATCAGTAAGCAGGCTTCCGCTGTTCCGTCAACACCATAGGACAATATTTTAGCAGGATCTGCAACAACCTCTAATGCGCCTGCTGCCATGTTATCGTTCATGGAGATGATCGCATCGATCTGACCGTATGCAGTAACCCAGTCTTCCATAAATGACATAGCTTCATCCTTATTCCAGCTTGCAATATCCTCAGCAATAATTGTTACATCAGATCTCTTATCAAAAAACTCTGCCTGCCATGCTTTTCTTCTTTCGTCCGCATGGAAGTTGCCGGAAGGTCCGTTTAACACTACAACCTTACCATTCTGGGGTACCTGCTCGAGAGCTAATGCCGCATTAACCGCTGCCTGCTTGTAAGGATCTGCATCCACTGAGGAAGCTCCTTGAATACCGTCAATACGTGCGTTGGTTGTGATAGCAATAATGCCTGCAGCTACAATTTTCTCAACATATGGTCTTTGCGCCTCGCCGTTATTTGGCTGTACAATGATTGCATCATAACCATTTGTGATGGCATTTTCAATTGCTGCATTTTCTTTTTCATCATCAGCCTGGCCGTCGAATACATCTAAGGTAATATCATCATATTCCTTGGCTGCTGCCTTCATTTCATTTGCGAGCCATGCCGCAAAGGAGTCTGACTGGGTTCTTGCAATATAAGCAACCCTGTATTGCTTGGAACCTGCATCATTTCCTGTTGCCTCATCATTTCCTTTTGCTTTATCTCCCTGATTATCAGTTGTAGCACCTGTCTGCGCCTTGTTGCTGTCGGAAGAACTACACCCCATAAAGGTAGCTCCTACTAATGAAAGGCACAATACTAAACTTAATAGCTTTTTTTTCATAAACCCTCTTCCTTCCTTTCTTTTTGTTGAATTATTTATAATACACTAACGTATTATCCTGGTAATAACAGCATTTCTCTTTGCCTGGGGAAGCGGCTTCACCTCCTTTGATTTGTTTCACAAGATTCGGGGGGAGTTCTTGTTTCTGAATAAACTATAGCATTTCTGCTTTGGATTCAGAAGAAACAGAATTTCTGTATTTGTGTACTTTATTGTTTAAAACTTTGTTAATTGCTTAACCATGTAAAATATTGTGATTGATATGTAAACTTTTGCTGTTTATGTGTAAGGCTATGGACATAAAAAAGAAGCCATTGAACGTTATGATGAATTAAACGTTGGCTTCTTCTTAATATATTATTTTATGGTTTTGAAATTACAGCTCTATTACAGCCAGACGTGCCTGGCCGCATATAACCGAATTCGGACTTAGCAGCTGGACCGTTAAGGCCATCTTCCCGCAATATCCGTGGGTTGAAAACAGAATTGTCCCCGAGGCTGCTGTAAATGGAGTATAGTAGCATAGGTTATTTGATTTATAGTAGGTAAATAAATCGATATCCCCTTCCTGACCCGAGGCCTTTAAGAGGATTGCAAGGTGTTGCCTTGTATTAGCTACTCCTGCGACATTGATAGAAAAGGAAATACTGTAGCACCGGTCCGGCTCCAGCCAGATTATGCCACGGTCACAGGACTCATAGGTTATGCATTTTCCTTTGATAAAATCACATTCCCAGGGAAATAGCTGGGAGCTTTTCCATTGATAATCCAATGCCATTTCGGAAAAGGCTGCCACGCAGTTTGCGGATTTTCCCGGAGGTCCCATGGGTCCGGTAGCTCCTGTGTCTCCCTTTGGTCCGGCAGGTCCTGTGGCTCCGGCGGTTCCCTTCGGTCCCCGTGGGCCTGTTTCCCCTGTGGCTCCTTTTGCTCCCGGAGGCCCGGCAGGTCCCCGTGGGCCGGTGGCTCCTGTCGCTCCCTTTGGTCCCGTGGGACCAAGGTCAGAGGCCATGACCTCTATCACACTATCCATCTTGCTCTTTAAGAAAACCTGATTTTGCATTACAACCTTCATCATGGATTCTACGCTTTTATTAACGTCTATGACCTCTTCAATACTTGCCCCGCAATTCTCGGATAGCTCCTTTATGACATATTGTATCTTTTCACCCTCTGCATTAATGATATGGCTAAGACCAAGCTCTTCCATGGCAATGGAGGCTAGTATCATATTTAATGCTTTCTCACGGGTGATTTCGGGACTTATGTTTGGAAATGTCGGCATCGACATTAATATCACCTCCTTAAAACTATTTACGGCCTGTTTTTAAAATAAGCCTGATTGCCCAATGCGGCTGTGGAATACGGTTTTATTAAAAGCGCCTGATCATTGTATTCCTCTGCCTTTTTGTAATCCCCAATATGGTCATAGCAGACGGCCAGCTCAATGGAGGGGATATAATCCCAACAGTCCGGCTGTATAAAGCCCCAGCTGTCCGCAGGTTTTTCCAAGGTTAAAATGAATTCAAACCAGAAGGCTGCACGCCTGTAATCCTCCCGTTTCTGATAATAATAACCCAGCTGGCAGCAAATCTCTGCCCTCGGGGTATCGTAGACAAAGCTTCGCAGCAATGCCAAAAGTGCCTTTTCTGAATGGTTTAGCTCAAAATAACATTTGGCCAGCTCGCCACAGGCGGCAATGTTATCCTCCTTCCAGCCAAGCCCGGAAGCCAGGAACCCGTCAAACTGGACGACTGCCTCAGAAGTCCTTCCATGATCCTTAAGCTCCCTTGCATAGTAATACATCCCTCTTGGTGATAATGGAACCCCACGCTTTTTTATCCCCTCATAAATCTCAAGGTTTCTCGTCCCATGGACCGCGTTAGGGGGCTTTCCGTGGGTAATACCAATGTCCGAATTTATGGTTCTGCCATAAACCTGCAAATACTCATGGACTGGTTCCATCCATTGAAAATTTGCCTCCCTTTTCGCCAGCCTCTCCCTATAATAGGAAAAAACAACATTTCCCTTCATGTCAAAGCCGGTATTGTATTTCATCATAACCGCATTGATATCCGGATCAAGTGTTTCCTTTAATTGAAGGAACCTTACACCATCCTCCGGCATAAGGATATCATCTGCATCCAGCCACAGGATGTAATCCATGGTGGCAAAGCTGTAGGAATAATTGCGTGCTGCCGAGAAGTCGCTGATCCATTGGTAATCATATATTTTTTCCGTGTATTTTGAGCATAGCTCCTTTGTGCGGTCTGTTGAACCAGTATCTACGATAATAATCTCATCCACAATATCTGCAACTGAATTCAGGCACCGTTCTATGGTGCTTTCTTCATTTTTTACGATCATACATAGGCTGACGGTAATCATTCTTTATTCACTCCTGTTACACAGGGAGTCTCCTGCTCCACAACGTTACACAATATTATATGTAGCATCCGGATACCGGTGACGATATATGCATAATTTTGTCACATTTTGTAGCTTGTGACATACAATACTATTGACCTTTATAAATTGGGGGATGATTGAATTGTGAGTACCCTTAGCCTATGCATGATCGTAAAAGATGAGGAACCTAATATCAGACGTTGTCTGGAGAGCGTGCGCCCCGTTGTAGACGAAATTATTATTGTCGATACCGGTTCCGGTGACAGCACAAAAGCCATCTGTTCAGAATTTACTGATAAAATATTTGATTATCAGTGGAACGGAAATTTCGCAGACGCACGCAACTTTAGTATTAAAATGGCATCCTCCGATTGGGTTTTATGGCTGGATGCTGATGAAGAATTATATATGAAGAGCCCTGATAAGCTAAAAGAGTACCTGGACACGGAGGAAGCTGTATGTTATCAGATCAGGCTGCTCCATGTCACCGATACTGCTTTGGAATACGATAAGCAACCTTATGTTTCCTATAATTACCGGCTCTTTCGAAATAAATTGAATTTTAAGTTCAATGGAGCGATCCATGAAAAGCTCATATTGCCTGAACCAATCGAAGGGACACCGGTAAACGACTGTCTGGAAATCCTGCACTACGGTTATTCAGAGAGGGATACGCAAAGAAAGGCTTACCGTAATCTGGAGCTTTTGTTTCGTGAGAAGGGAATCCGGCGTGACGAGCCCTGGCTTGACTATCACATTGCGGCGGAGCTCTATCGTTTGCAGCAGGTTGAAACAGCCTTCCAATTTGTCAATCATTCGATTGTGGGATTTTTGTCCCTGGGGATTATGCCCCCGGCTCTCGCCTACAAGCTAAAGTATGATATGCTCATTTCCATGGGCAATATGGAGCAGGCGTACCAGGGGATTGAGAAAGCCATTGAATTATATCCCGATTATGTCGAGTTGCACTTTTATCGAGGGGTCATCTTATACTCTTTAAAGCATTATGAAGCTGCTCTTAAGGCCTTTACCTACTGTCTTATCCTGGGGGAGGATAATCCCGGTTATCTGATCCGGTCCGGCAGTGGCAGCTTTCATGCCTATCACTATCTTGGGGAATGCTACGCCAGGATGGGAAGGTACGATATCGCCCAGGCAGCATATCAGCGGGCAGCCAGGTATCCTCAGCGGTTTTTTCCGGCAAAGCTTTAGGGAGGGGCTTTATTATAAAGAGGCTATTGTTTTAGCGGCAAATCCTGGTATATGAAGCCGGTGCGATTTTAACTTTAACTAATACTAACTAGGATTCATCATTTGAAAGGAAGTGTATTTAACATGTCAATGCCTAATTTTCCAGTAATCAGCCCTCCCTTGACAAGAGAGGATGCCGTCAATCAGATTCTGTCTTCAATTGCTCTGGAAGAGCTGGGATTAAGCCACATCATTAATGCGGAAGGTGAGAAGCTCCAGTATATCCTGGGAACATTGCCCGGCATCAGCGGACCGCCCGCAACCGTAGAGGATGTATTGGCTGCCAACGATAGTGTAAGATCCATGATTGATACCATCGCACAGGCCCAGCTTTTCTATAAAAATAAAATGCAAAGTGCCCTGACTTCCTCCGAGATGCAGGGTGCTACCGGCCCCACCGGCGCTACTGGTCCTACTGGGCCGTCCGGAGGTCCTACCGGTGCTACCGGCGCTACTGGTCCTACTGGCGCCACAGGTGCTACTGGTGCTGCCGGCGCTGTCGGCGATACCGGGCCTACTGGGCCTACCGGCGCTACAGGTGCTACCGGCGCTACCGGTGCTACCGGCGCTGCTGGTCCTGCCGGCGCCATTGGTCCTGCCGGTGCTGTCGGCGCAGCAGGTGCTACCGG